>CAYGNZ010000001.1:0-18096 GCA_964351345.1 uncultured Bdellovibrionales bacterium
GTTGTCCGCGGCCCGTTTTTGAAGAACAGGGTCGTCGGACATGATATGCTCGAAGAAGGCCTCGTTCAACTGACGGGTCTCTTCTTGAGCTTCCTTGAGAGCGAACTCTCCCGGAGAAGCGATATTAGCCATTTCAGCGTCCTCTGCTGGTTGTTAGTTACGTCCTTGTTGATGCCTGGACAAGCCTCAGGTTTACGAGGCGGTCGGCATGTAAACTGGCCAGAAAGCCAAACCGGTCACACCGTGACCATTGGTGACTTCGCCACGAGAAACAACGCCACACACGGGGTTCGTGTAGACGACGGCGTTTTCGTTAGTGATGAGACCCTTGTTGGCAATGGTTGCCGTCAAGGTATCACCGGGGTCATAGGAACGGGCACTATCATACTCCGTAGAGATGATTTCGGTAGCGGAAGTGGCGACCAAAGCCGTCAACTTACCAACACCGGGACCACCCGGAAGCACAGATACCCACGCGTCCTTGTCGGTAGCAGGAGCGCCACCGTCATTGACGACGTCTTTGTCGTACGACGCGTTCCGCAGGAACAGAGCCATCTTGGTCGTGGTGATACCATAACCAAGCGTTCCGTCCGTATTGAGACTCATCACCCGGCCTTCATGGACGTCTTCAGCGGCTGCGATAATGGCAGCGCTCAAAGGCGCAGAAAAGTCGAGAGAATGATCATGCCACCAACCCTTCACGCCGTGAAGTGTATGGGTGGTCATTTGAGTAGGAGCAGTCATTTCGTCTTCCTCCCTGAAGAAGCGCTATCAGGCCTTCTGGGCCTGTTGTGTAAATCCTTTTGTCAGTTACTGATCCAAGAGTCGCAACATGGCAAGGTCTGAACCCTTACGGGCTGCAGCTTGCTTGCTAGGTTGGGTCTCAACAGCCGTCCCGAACTCAGGAGAGGGAGCCGAGGCTTCCTTACCTACATGAGTCAAGACATTACGAAGGATCTCGGCCGTCTGGCCGTGATCTTGCAGCTGAGTACGAATTGTAGCCTCATCTGCCGGATTATCCAAGAGCCCTGCGCTCTTGACCAAAGCAACGATCTCGTCGATGTAAGAGACAGCAGCAGCTTTTTGACTCTGCGCCTCTTCAACGATCTCGTTGGCAGCCTCGATGGCATTACCAGCCGTCTTCACGAGCTGGACAGCCTTCTGTTCAACGGTTTGTGACATTTTCAAGCCTCCAAAGGCATTATCTGTCGTAAAGGTTCAGTTACTAGGCACCCCGGCTAAGGATCTCTTGAAGGTGCCGACGAACAAGCGCTTGGCGCTTACGCTCTTCGGCCGTCTTTGGAGTATAGATCTCCGCAGCCTTCTTGACACGCTCAGCCTTGTCGGACGCCTCCTTGGCCTTGGCAGCCTTTACGGCAGCTTGGACCTCTTGAGGGTTCGTCCCGAGTTCCATGAGAAGGGCTTGAAGCATGGCTGGGTCAATCTCACCCAGTCCAGCGCCGCCGCCCATCATTGGGTCACCACCGGCCATGGGATCTCCGCCGGCCATGGGGTCACCGCCCATCATCGGGTCACCGCCGGCCATGGGGTCGCCCCCAGCCATTGGATCACCTTCGGGAGGAGCACCCATTGCCCCGGCTGCCTCTTCGGCGCCCATTTCTGGGCCTGCTTGCAACAGTTGAAGGAGTTGGTCCTCATCGGGACCAGCGCCGTCGTTAAACTGTTCCCCGCCACCAGCCTCAGGGGCACTCATTTCGGGGCCTGCAGCCATTGGATCTGCGCCTTCGCTTGGCTCGCTGGGAGCACTTGGGGCGCTAGGTTCCTCGGACCCGCCAGACTCGGGAGCCGGAGACTCAGATTCACTCGACTCCCCCTCGGGTTTTTTTGATTCATCTTCACTACCCTCCTCTTCGGCAGCAGCCTTCTGTGCGTCGAGGCGGTCTGCCACTAGATTGGCGGCCTTATAGCCATCAAAGCTGGCAGAGTGAAGCATTTGCATGACGAGATTGTCGGCGCCTTGTTTGGTCTGCTCGTCGCTGAAGAGATCAGCAAGAGATTCACCCACTTCAGCGGCTTCCTTGTCGGAAGTCTCAGTGGTGGCTTGAGCAGCCTGCTTTTGAGGGTCTTCGACAGGAGTGTCGACTACTTCGCTCAAGATGTCAGATGCGAGCTTTTGGAACTCGGAACTGTGACCCTTGAACGCCTCATAGGCGTTGTCATAACCCATTTTGAAGGACTCTTCCTTCGTGAGCTTGGCTGGGTGAGACGTGGGCCCACCAACCGAACCAGGGTCATCTTGGCCTTTTTCGCTTCGAGCAGTCTCGGCCGACGGGTCTTTACCCGTGGTAGCCGGGTTCATACCAATGTCAAGAGCAACAGACTCTTGGCTGCCGGCATCACGCTCGGACAAGTTCGCCACAGCTGGCGCGCCTTGCTCGTCTTTGTTTTTGGACGTCAACTCAGCACCGTGGCCCCCTTCTTGGGAGTCATCAGCACCATCGTCGACAGACTTGGACGGATGCGTGGTCTGGCCACCAACCGATCCAGGATCATTCTCAGCAGCTTGCTTCGTCTCAGAACCGATAAGGTCCATCAAGTCTGCAATGCTGTCAGCAACACTTGAGTTAAAACGGGACATCCGTCAGTCTCCCTTGGGCATTTGCCTATCAATGACTGTAATTTTGCAAAATTACTGCCCCTGCTGTCAACGGCATTCCTCTTGAATCCGCCGGCATTTGGGACAAAACAACAAGTTCGTGTGCAGCGTAGCTACGGGCTGCTTCCTCAAAGAGTGTATCAGACTCGTCGTGACTAGCCTGTTTCTCGTGTGTTCTTAGGGTTGGCTTGAGATTACGAAGTGCCGCAATTTTAAGCCTATTCCCCACACTCCTCATATCTAGTGAGCGGTTTGCAGCCAAGCTCTCCGCCCACTTATCGTACCCAGTGCTGCCTAGACTACAGTTTGTATGTCTGAGGCTTTCATCCAAGTACTCAATAAGCGTACCATCTTCTGTCATTCTGCCAAACACCCCAGGTAGATGATTGGCAACTTTTTCTGCCACTTCGTGGACATTGATGTCTCGGTTGCCTGGAGAGTATTGGCGCAGGTATTCAGGAAGGGTGAGGATGATCTGGTTCTTTGTCAGGGCCTGGACTGTGTGGGCAAACTTGATAGACCCTGGCGTACCGAGAGTATCTTGCGTTATTGGCGCCAATAATCCCGGGTGAAATGCCATTGCCAGCTGTTCTGATCGGGTCCGGTTATGTCTGTTAAACATCACCTTCTCGAGCTGGTCTAATTGCATGGCAAGTTTGGTGAAGTGGTCATATTTACCGCAGGCCCACGGGATATCCTCAGTCACATCTGCCTGCCAAGCCGCAGCCAGGGCTGCCCCGCCCATCACCTGACCAGCGGCTTGTTTCTCGAGATAGTTGGCAACATGGGCAAATGCAGTCCGATCGGCCCCGCGCTTTACATGGGAAATGTCGATA
Source organism: uncultured Bdellovibrionales bacterium (assembly GCA_964351345.1). Lineage (GTDB taxonomy): Bacteria > Bdellovibrionota_C > UBA2361 > SZUA-149 > SZUA-149 > SZUA-149. The sequence continues at coordinate 3,454 of CAYGNZ010000001.1, forward strand.
AACCGACATGGGAGTGGGTTATCTACGTACAGGAGGCCTCTGTCTGTGAGCTTCATGAGGTTATTGCGGCAGCCACCCATCTTGCACGTGAACTCGTCACAGTACTCTTTCGGAGTCCTGGCCTTATTCCCGCAGCCCACACAGACATCATTGGCAATCTTCACAGCCATAGAGACTGGCAGGTCGTTTCCAGCCCGTCCCAGGCGCTCGAGCTCCTTATCTGCCACCAAACCCCCGTGGTCTCGGGCCACCTTGGAATTCCCATTCAGGAAGGCCAATAGCTCTACACGGCGCATATCGTCGTTGTAGTGGGATAGCTTCACAATCCCGTAGCTCTGGCTGGGATCTGTGTTCTTGTGATCTCTGTAGAACTTGGCGTGCTTTACGAAGGTAGGGTGGGCTACCTTTAGAGTCTCTTCCCGAAACCCGTCCCCATTGCGGTTAGGGCCCACAGCCTCTGTAGCCCCCATGGCAATCAAGTGAAGTGGGATACAGCCGTCTGGGATCTCCATAGAGGCAATCTTGTTGGCAAAGGAGTGACCAGCTCGTTTAACGAAGCTTTTTAGGTCATTCCCCACCAACCCGCGGCTAGATACGGGGACCTGCTGGACAACGGGCTCGCCGAAATCCCATGAATCTGGAGAGATTGTCTTATACATCATTTACCCTGTGGCTGTATTTGGTCAGGTCTAGGCTCGTTGTATCGTTGCTCGTCCAACTGGTCCTGAAGGTAGGCAATCTTAGACTCTTGTGCCTGTAGCTTAGCTTCAAGTTGGGCTGTGTGATTCCCGTGTTCCTCTAGTCTAACAATATCACGAGCATTTGTTCTCGTTTTCTCGTCAGTCAGTGCATCTGACGCAGTACTACGGATGCGCTCTTCAGATAGGGCGTTGGCCAACTCGAGGATGGCTCTATTTTGGGCTCTAGAGTCTTCTTTGAGGGCTTCAATATCCCGCTCTGTGCTCACAAGCTGTGAAACTGTCGAGGGATGCCCGGGTTGCTTCATATGCTCCTCAAGAGCCTGTTCCGTCCCGGCTGACTCATTCCACAGCCAGAAGAATACAGCCCCAAGAGCTGTCAAAACACTGATCCACAGGGGGTAATCAGGGCGGCTTCTTTCAGCCAATTTCTCATTGACTTTGTCAAAGCCCTGAGTCATGGCCGCAGCCATTTCCCCGATTTGTCGTTCAGTCTGGGCAGCTTGTCTCTCAAGGGCATGGCTGAGGTGATCCACAGACTCATACAGCTGCCGTGTGGAGACCTCTAGCGATACCACTCGCTCGTCCATTGGGCGTTGGTCAGACATTTCTGGCTCTACGGGTGAGGGTGTCATTGTTGTGCTGCTCTACGGGCCATTTCTTGGGCAAGCTCCTCTAGTCTCTGTTGGTTCTCAGAACTGCCCCCAAATAGCTTGTTAAGGCCCCACGCAGCTCCGCCATACAGAGGAACTCGAAGACCTAGTCGTTTCATGCGGCTTGTACGAGGAACTTCATTAACAAGCCTCTGGAATTTGCCCAGCCACCCGGGTGTTTCTTTCGGGGCAGCGTCCAGGTATTGCAGCATCTCTGCCGTGGTCTTTGGGACATTTCTAGCGGTTCTTCCCGCATAACCACTACCAGACAACGGGTCTCCGGTGCGGGAAGCCCCAATCATGTGCATCAGCCCTGGTTCTGCCCCGCCGTGTCGGACAATATCGTTGACTTGGGCTGGGGTTAGGTTAATGGGCTTTTTGCCCGATCTCACTGGAGCGTCTTCACCTGTGGCGGCTCTTAGGAGGATCTGCATCTTGTCATGGTCACTGAGCTTGCCTAACTCAGTCCCAAGGCCCTTAACATTGCCCACATTTGGGATATTACTGAGATCCTTGATACCAGCATCAAATGCAGTGCCTGAGATGGGTATCAGATTCTTCCCAGCATCTGTGAAATTGCGGCCATATGCTCGGGCCCCAGATGCCAGAGCATCCAGTGTCATAGCTGTAGGCATCAGGGGGTTGGCCATTCCTCGCATGGAATCCCCGATAATCCCGGCCCCTGTGTTGGCCCCTCTTCCTACAGTATCGGCAGCATTTTCAATGGCTTTGAATGGGGGAGGATTGGCAGTGTCATAGTACTCTTTGACTAAGTCTTCAGTGCTCTTGCCAGTAATATCGCCTGCAGCATCTGCAGCACCGGGAGCCTGTTCCTGGAGTGCAGGCAGATTCTCCTGCATATTCCTGTAGATGGCCCCACCACCCAGGCCAGTCAAACCGCCAGCCAAAGCTCCCGTCCCAATGCTGGATAGGACTGACTTGCGCTTCTTAGGGGACGTAGCTGCAGACACACCCCCGATCAAGCCACCTAAGCCTGCGCCACCAAGGGCACCAATAGCTTCTGGGGTTTGGAGGACTTGTTTTCCCTGCGATAACAAGGCATTCCAGTCTAGGGCTGCCTTTTTCTCGTACTGGACAGATACTGCCTTTTCAGCTACGAGGGCGGGGATTTGAGCAAAAGTAACGTCTTTGTGATCCATCACAATGTTCCACCGTTGCGAGTTGTATTCTGCTTACTTCATCTGGGGCCCTACAGCCCGTGTTGCTGGTTTGGGAGCTTTGGGCGTGGGCTTGGGCTTGGGCATTACAGCGTTCTGAACAGCCTTTCCAGCGGCCAAGCCAGCTGCCCCGGCTCCCACTCCCAGGCCTGTACCAGTTACGACTTCCCCGGCAGTTGGGGCTTCTTTTTTGAACTTCTTCAAGACCTTCCCAATGTTCTTGATTGCAGCCACTGGATTGGCTTGTTTATGGGCTGCACTCTTCTCAAACCTGTCTTTAGCTCCAATAGCTAAAAAAAGGAGTTGTTGTTTGTGTTTAACGTCCATTAACTTTCATCCAATTTCAGGCTTGGGTTTTCTTGAGTAGCGGCAATGCCCTTTTCAGCCTTCAAAGCTTCAGTGGATTCGAAGGGCTCCAGAACCTCTTGTTCCAGTCTCTTACGTAACATGGGGCGCAGTACCATGGCCTGTTCTGCAGCCCTCGGGGTCAACCCCACAACCTCATTATAGGCTTGAGATACCTCTTCTGGGGAGTGGTTCTGTAGCACTGGGTCAGATGCCATGAGTGCATTGAGATTGGCTTGGGCCCGTAACTGCCTCAATTTGGCAGATTGTACGGGATCAGCAAGCTTGTCTTGGAAGTCTTGGATCTGGTTCTGTCGGAACTTGTCTTGGGCATCTTGCTGTTCCTTGAGCTTATTTGCCATTGTTGAGGCAAATGTCATGCCCAAGATCCCAATCGCAGCCTTCTCTCTCAACAACGGAGATCGGGCTACGATTGAGATCTCTTTGTCACCCTCCAAGGTGTCTTCACTACTGGCCTTTTTTTTAGTACTTGCCTTCTTAGGCAATTCCAGGTCTGTGTATGGGCTCATGGGAGTGTCATTATTGGCGCCAATACAGCCATTGACGATCTCAGGGCCTGCAATTGACAAGAGAGATCGTTGGGAATGGGTGGGAAGACTCTCAAATGCCTCCTTACAGTACCAGGAAGCCTCCTTAGAGCGTTCTTGGGCTTGTTTGGGCTTTGCTACTATCTTCCCAAGAACAGGCGATACAGGGGCAATCTCGCGGCCTCCTGGAGTACCCGCCAATAGGTTGGCAGACTTAGTCACAACGTCCTTGAACAGGTACCGGTGATCAATCAAGGCCTGGGCATAGGCATTGGCTTTATCATCAGCCTCTTTGACTAAGTCATAGGGCCTCTCATTCCAGTCAACCTTAGACATGAGAGATGCCTGTTTCTCTGAGTGCCTGGGCTCACTTGGGCAACTGTGATAATGGACATAATCCATCATCTTCGTCAGGAACGGATCTCCACCCCCAGCCAAGATCCTGTTCTCTACCTCTCCAACCCCAGCTCGGTCAAAGCTGGCTTGCTTGAAATACCCACGAAGGCGTTGGAGAGAAGTCTCCCACTCTCTTTTAGCCCTTAGGACTGCCTGCTTGGAGCTCTCTAATGAGCTACGGAGCTTGTGAACAGTGGCGTATTTCTTACCAAATGCCTCACCGTAATCAGGGGCATAGCCAGACACGTAGCCTGGAGGTAACTCAAGCGCTGGTAAGGACTTAGCATGAGCACTGGCAGTCTTACGAGCATGATCAAGACGAGTGTATTGAGGAGAAGTGTCATAATCCCCAGAAACACTACTCTCAGCCTCCTTCTGATTTGGGGCTTTTTCATCCCCATAAATCCTCTGAATCGCGTCATCAGCATCGGCCAACGGGAAACTAGCCAATTTCTCCAGTACTGACGAAGATTCCCGCCGCATTGCCGCCTCTCCTGTGTTGTAGGAGTTGCCAACAAGACGGATGAACGGGGGCATCAATTGAAGATCAGATGCAACCTTAAACAGGGCATCTGTTGGGGTCTCCCCGTTGTTGACATGCATGGATACACCATCAACAGCCTCGAGGAGTTTATGTTCAAGACTTGGGCTCAGTTTGTTCATCTGAATCACTTGCTTTCTTTGGAGGTGGCGGGAGTTTCTTGCTGGCCAGTTCCTTGATCTCTTCCGCGGGCATTTCGCCTGCTTGGTATCGTATGCTCTGCTCAGCCCTCAGCTCGATTGCCGCTTCATCAATATTGGCTATCACAGATCCGTCTGCTCTAAGCCTTTGACCTTCTTCCCCGAATGACCATGGGACTTCAGACAAGAACCTTGTGACGTTATCTTGCCATTTCTGGGATGATCCTGGAAGCCCAGTATCGGACTCGGCCTGGAGTTCCAGAAGCCTGTAGTGCATGCCGATCAATTCTACTGCATTGTAGCGGTTAATAGAAATCTCAGTTGCAGCCACGTTTGCCCGTCTCCGGATAGTCCCAGTCAGGAACTTGTCAAGGTATTCCCCGAGCTCTCCAGTTTCCCTGGGTTTGTCCAGTCCAGCGTCCCCGTTTACGATGAAATCCAGAAGGATGGGGCCTCCGAAATAGGCGAAGTATTTGGCGGACAATTCCGAGATCTGTAGACCGTGTTTACTGGGGGCTGTGGTCGAGTTTATGATCTGTCTGAAAATGTAATCCTTGGCGCCCAGACGGTCCCGTACATCGTAGAAAAGCTTGGCATAGTACCCGATTACCTCTGGATACGTTGCCACCGATTCCGCGATTTCTTCGTCGGTCATGCCAGCAAGGATGCGGGCTTCAACAAGGATCTTGACAGTGTCGTCCTGATGAGTGTAGATTTGGTGAGCAAGGTGAGGAATGGGATGCCGCCCAGCAACTCGCCCAGGCGTTCCCGCTCCAAAGCCCTTCTTAGCTTGTAGGAAAGCCACCATTTGACGTGTAACTTTGTCGTATCCCCATGAGTTGGGACGAGACTTCATTGCTGCACGCACACTAGCTGCCTCAAATCTCCACTCAGGTTTTCGAAAGGCGCTATACTGCTCTAGGAGCTGTTTCATCCGTGATTTCCAGTGTAAATAGCCTAGATATCCACTCCGAACATTATAAGGCTATACACGGAAAATGCCACTTTAGGTCTCCAGGATGGTGGTGGCAGCATCAAATCTATGTTGCTCTTTGCTGGTGAGTATGCCTTGAATAGGTATGTTCTGTAGCAGGTACTAGCTACGATGGGTGCTTCGTATTTTACAGTCACCCAGTACTTATCTGCCCTTAGTACCGTGGTTATCATCGTCATCTAGACGTCCTCTCCGAACACTATAAGCCTATCTGCGGGAAATGCCACTCTAGGTCTCCAGGATGGTGGTGGCAGCATCAAATCTATGTTGCTCTTTGCTGGTGAGTATGCCTTGAATAGGTACGCTCTGTAGCAGGTATTGGTCGCGTCGGCTATATTGCATCTCTTAGTCACCCAGTACTTATCTGCCCTTAGTCTTATGGTTATCTCCGGCATCTAGGTCACGATCCAGTGCTCTTCGAAAGTATGGAGGCTGTTACGAAAGTTGTTCCGTCTGGCTATGTGCTGAAAAACGGGAAACTCGCGGTACATGGCTACGGTGGTATCTGATTTGGGTATGTGTCTAATCTCTTTGTTGACCAACATCCTCAGTGGTAAGGACACAAAATTGTTGATACGCCGCCATTTACGGTCTTTCATTGAATACCCCCGTGGTTTGTCATAAACCCTACAAAATCTTCCTCGGTACTGATTGTGTTTACCGGCACCGTTAACAGGCTTCTGACGTCTAGCGCGAGCTTTGTCGGGGACACCGTGAGCAAAGCCTTTCTGATGTCTGAATAAAACAAAAATGGCAGATCAACTCTGGTGAACGTCCATTCTTTATCTTTCATCGAGAATCCCCGTGGTTTGCCATAAACTCTACAAGGTTCTCCCCGGTAATCTCGGTCCTGACTGTATTTATCGGCAGTATTAACAGGCTTCTGATGTCTAACGTGACCGCGGGTGGGGGCGTCATGATCAGAGCATCTCTGACCTCTGGGGAAAACAAAAATGGCAGATCAGGTCTGGTAAACGACCATTCTTTATCTTTCATCGAGAATCCCCGTTAATTGTCATAAACTCTACAAGACTGTTAGAAGTAATCTCGAAGAGAATTGTGGGTATGGGAAACTGTTCTAGGCCTCTTCTGATGTCCCGTTTAGCTCTTATCGCATGTAAAAGGATCCAAACGTTTCTGACCTTTGGAGCTAAACGGTATAAATTAGCTCTGATTGGCGCCCATTCCTTGTCTTTCATTGCACGAACTCCACAACCTTATGCCCGTAAAACTCTTTCTGAATGGATACAGGCCTAGCATGTATAAGAACCCTGTGGATGTCTAGTTTGGTGTCGGATGGAAATGCATGTACCCATACCTCGCGAGTTTTTAGCGGCCTAGCCCTGATGCCTGTCCATTCTTTGTCTACCATGCCTTATCTCCACCATCTATGGTTCCAAACTCAGCGAGTGTCTGCCAAGAATACGCATTCCCGGTTATATTCGCAGAAGATATTACCAGTGTTGAGATGTTTTGCTTTGCTTCTGAGGACTTTGAACGCAGCCAGCTCAGCCTGACATTTGTACCCGTGGGAAAATAGACAGCAGCCTTGGCAGCCTTAATGGTCACCCACTCTTTGGCACTCATTGGGTATCTCCGTTATCTAGGGAGCTGTTAAAAGCTCAATCAATGTCTGCCAAGAATATGCGTCTCTGCTTATGTTAGTGGGAGATATTGCGAGTGCGGTGATTCTCCGTCTAGCGCTTGAATCCTCCGTATGTGTCCAGGCCAGCCTGATGGCCATACCCATGGGAAAAGAGACAGAAGCTTTGACAATTATCCAGGTATTGGCTTCCATTGCGCTGACTCCGTTACTAAGAGACTGTTCCGAACCCTACGAAATCCCTGAGAGAAAACGCTAATCTGGCAGGAAATGCTGTGTTTGACTGCATTACAGTGATCCACAACGCGTCGGTGACGGCCGCTTTACCGAGAACAGCCCGGACATAAGTAAACGCTCTTCTAGGTTTGAACGCCTGAAAATCTGCCAAACCTATGTGGTTTTCCCAGCCTCTATTTGTGTCTTTCACTGTTTCTCTCCGTTACCTAGGGAGCTATCCCAAACTCTAAAAACCCGTACTCAAGCACCCGGAACCTAGACAATGTATCTTGGGGCGGGTATGTATCCCAAACATCTAATTTTGCATCTGTGTTTGGGCTATAGAAAAACGCATTCTTGACTTTGTGGCGGCATCCAGCTTTTAGACAGAGTATGGCGGAAGACCAGCGCGTATAAACGTTACTCACTGAGTAGCTCCATTGGTTGAAGGCTTGTCCCAGACTCTATAAAGCCATAACTATCGAATTGCGTCCTAGAAAGCGCAATCGGCGGAAACGCTCCCCAAATAGCTGATTTTTTATGTGTGTCGAGAGCGTAAATAAATGTGCGCTGGGGTTTCATCCGACCCACAGAGAAAAGATTGGGAACACCGTTTATCCAGTCCCTAGCTGTTGATTTCACGGAACATATCCTCGGCATGGAACCTTGCTACTGGCGAGGCCCCGAGAGTCCATAGAAGCAGCGTAATGTGGGCACGAATGGCGCTGGCTCCGAAATCGAGAAACTCCCCCTTGGGCGTGTACGATAGAAGGGCCATCTTACTCTTGTGGTTCTCCCAGGCTGAATCTACGTTTTTCATTGCAAAACTCCACAATAAATGAACATGTAGGCTGGGTAGTGCGAGGTTCCCAGGCTATGTCTTGGAGGCAGTACCCGGCAGACGTCCTGCTTTCCAGCCTCGTAAGGGCTGTAGAGAAAAGCGTTTTTGACTAAAGAAGGGACTGCATAGTTTATATTGCCCCTATTGATTCTCCAGTCCATTGTTGCTGATGCCATCTGAGCTCTCCGTGGGCTAGCTGGTCGTTCCAAACTCTGTCAGAGCCTCAACAGGAATTGCCCGGCGTGGGCGCTCTGTAGGCATAGTACCCCTGATTACAGCCGATTTCCCTGGTGTGATTACGGCGTTAAGGTACGTCATTCGGACGTCGGAGAAATAATGGTACATGGTGGATTTGTGTGTTTGCCAGAAACGAACTGCTGTTGTCATCCTGTGCCTCCTCTACCTAGGGGACTATGCCAAACTCTATAAACCTGTGAGTAGGGAACGTGACTCTTGATTGCGGTATTACTGGGGGCAAAATCCCACCAATGTGCGCATATGTCGCCGTATCGAAGTGCCGGCCAAATGCGCATTTGACCTCAAGAAGTGGAGCACTTATGTGAAATCTACCGCCCTCCCAGCGCATATTGGCTCCTCTCATTTGGTGTCTCCTCTATCTAGGGTACTATGCCGAACCCTTCAAGTGCGTCCTCAAAGGCAAATATGGGCGGCGCGCTGCTGCCCGTTGATCTTATGTAGTTTTTTACGATTGTGTTGTAACTAGCCAGCCAGCGCTCCTTGAACATGTACTTGAACCCAGACAGGGCATAAAAGCGCGAACCCCAATCTCCAGTGCGCGCACTAGGGCATGTTCCAAACTCTACGAGACCGTCGTTGGTGAATTCTCCAACGTGCAGGGCCGACATTGGGCTCACTCCTGCATGAATAGTCGTCTTTGTAGCGTTAGTCCCGCTATGCATCCAATATTGCCGTACCTCGTACTTGTGTACCCTGATTATGATCAAAAGATTGCTTAACCACGCCCAGTCAGCTGTTATGTCCAAAGCACTCCTCCTATGTAGCTAGCGATGTCCCAAACTCTACGAGGCCGTCTGTGGTTAGCTCCGCAGCTGCATAACTGCTCACCCCTACCCCGGGCCGGTTGAAGGTTAGGGTGTAGATCTGCTCTTGTACGCGCTTATCTACGTAACCATGTATACAGGTTTCCAGGGTGTCGCTGTGAGCGCTCAGGAACATCGCCGACGCGCACCACCAGTTACTGGCGACAAGAGATGCTTCGGGCAGTTTCATCATGATATTGTCCCAAATTCTACAAGGACGTTGCGGTATCGTGTCGAAAAGTAGCCCTCGAGTCTGGGAGGTATGACTTTACGAATGCGGGCTTTCGAAGCCGCTGTTCCTCCGTGAGACCAAGCTTGGATAAGTCTATGCCCGCCTGGAAAATAGGCACCGGGAGTAGAAGCAATCAGCCAAAAGCGCGACGCAGTCATTGTGGTTCTCCGTTTCTACGGGTTTATCCCGAACTCCTCGAGGTTATTCGTGGGGAATATCCTCTCTATCGGGTTAATGATGGAAATAGCCACTACGATGCGAGCGGCGGAGCCATTGTTGTTTTCCCAGAGGGCAGGCACAAGCTTTCCCCAAGAACTAGCTGTTCTACTTCGCCTCCACGTACCATCTGCTGTCGTCATATAGTCCCTCATTAAGAGGCCTCCCCAAACTCTGCTAATTCGTGCATAGGAACCGTGCCTGAATCCACAACGAACAAGCCATCTGATACAGAATCAACTTCTGGATCTTCGACCAGATGCGAATTGTGTATCCATGACTTTGTCAGCTCGTACTTCCACGCCAGTATCAGGGCCGAGGCTCGGTCCCTCCATCGACGATCTGCGAACGTATTCATTGTCGGCCTCCTGTCCTTGAAGGGCGTATTCCAAACCCTGCAAGGTCTTGTGGGTGAAACTCTGAGATTCTTCCTTCGGCCACCAATGGCAACAATGTCAATATGGGCTCTTTGCTCTCTCGTTTGGAGGAAGACCAAGCTCCTGTAATTGTTTGGGAGCTGTAAATTGACAGATGAGGCTTATTGCCTCGCCATGCCCGGGATTTGGCGGCGGGCTCTACCCCAAACTCTTCTAGGCTACTCGGTGGGAAGTATGTTCGGGGGCTCGTATAGGCCGCGAAAAGATGCCCCGAGACCTGCATTTTTGTACCTATGTGGTGCGATTCGCCCCAGGCCTCGAGAGCCTGTAGAGTACCGTGGCACGATACGGCTACTGATAAGGATTCCCATGCGGATCTGCCCATAAAACGCCTCCTTGGGCTAATGCTTCACCCCGAAAGAGATGATATCGGAGATGCGGGCCGACCACGCTCTTCGCATGTATTGCGTGTCTACGACCCTACCAAATAGATGCTTTGTTTCACTATTGGCGCCAATACTCAAGGCATGGGCCAACAAAGTTCTCCACCTGTTCGTGAAGCTGAAATGTAGGCGCTCCCACATAGTTTCAGCAGATCTGTCCATGTTATGGCTCCTGAAGTTACGGGCTTATCCCAAATGAAACGAGGTCATACGCAGGTATCGTCCACGTTTTGCACTGAAACAGAGTACTTGTGATTGGGCGGCAAAAGGCCCTTATCTCGGCCCTTACTTGAAAATCCCAGACGTGGGCGATGGTGTAACTCCACTTACCCGATACCCCGGTAGCAACACTCAACCACGCGGGTACACGTTTTGCAGGCATGCGACAGCCTCCTTAGTTAAGAAGTAGTTCCAAACTCCGCCAGAGACTGCGCAGGGAAGGGCCTTACTGCATCCACAAATACGGAGTTCTGTAGCTCCCTTAGCGCCGGAACCACAACCAGGGCGCCAGTAAAATACCATTGTTTTGCCGTATCGTGATTCCAGGGGCCTGCCAGCAACAAGCTCCTTGTAAGCCATATAGGTGTTTCCACATCGCGTCTCCGGCAGTTATGTGCTTTCTTCAGGAGCTTCGACATCAATCATGCCGCACCTATGAGTTTAGTGTTCGATTCCATGCGCAATGAAATGCTCGCTGTCGTAGAAGCGAGAACCTAGCTCGAACAGCTCGGCCTTCATTGGGCGCATAAACGCTTTATCAGCCTCTTTGAATCCGTAGTCCCAGACAACGCTATATATGTGGAACCGCCATCTAGATGACACACGGTCGTCCATAGGCCCCCAACCTTGATCCCCTTTACTGCGGATCTTCAAACTGCAGCCCATAGTCGAGTAGGTCTCCTTCGCGGTACAAAGTGGCTCGGAATATGAAATATGCGTCTTTTAGCTGACTCAACTGTCGCCTGACCTTGTCCATCGAGCTAACATTCCAAACCATATTCTGCAAGAAGTACCTACAGCGGCTAGAGACGCTGTAAGATCGTGGCTGCCACCCATAATCTATGAACATCGATTTCCCCCTAAAGTCTGCTTTTAAGCGCTTCTAGAGTTGCATAGAAAAGCGGGGTATAAGGCACAACAGGAACCGATGCAAACACAGCCCTTATTTCGTTTTTTGTGTTGTGGCTTTCAGACGAGTCCCACGCACCCTGCCACTTGCGTCTAAAGGACCACGTCAATACAGGTGCTACGTTGTCCCATTCGATTACTGCCGCACTCATAACAAAGCCTCCTCAGGTAGGTGTGGGATTACCCCGAAGGTAACACAATCGCTCGGAAAGAGTGCCAGCTCCGGCGCTGCGTATTCGGCAAGGAATAGCGGCGCTAAGGCTGCTCTCCCGGCCGGCGTCAGCTCGTGGCACCAAACCGTGTATATCGCAGTGCTCCAACGACTCCGTACGGCGTACCTAACATTGTTCCACTTGCACTCAGAGATCATGGCAGTATCCATGCAGAAGCTAACATCTGGTATTTATGAAAAAAGCTCCCGTGTGGAGCTGGGGGCGTATTCGCCACTACAGAGAAGTTGGCTATTTTTTTGGTAACCGCGTGTGTATTCCGGGCATCGGATACGTAATACCTCCATCCTTTTGTAATGTTGTATCCAAGCCTTCTCCACTCGTCATCTGTGGACATGACGTCTCCAGTCATTAGTACAGTAAGAATTTCAAACCCTGCTCACCGTTGATTTGCTGAAATATGCCATCGGGGACTGGGCTTACAATCACTCCAGTGACTAGCGCCCTCGTTTCGCTCGAGCTGTTTTGGTGCCAGGAGCTTTTACTGGTCCACGTAACGAGCAGACCCCACCGGGCAGAACTCCAGTACCTGCTTACACGCATTACACCACTCCCCCTATAACACCACCCCAAACGAGGTTAAATATTCACTTCGGTCTATTGCGCCAAATCTGGCGTCAATGATGAGCTGAGAAATGCCGATAGGCGTTGGCGCTACCATCGATGACAAAATAGTCGTCCGCACTGCCGGAGTCACCGACTGGTCCCAGCAACTCAGTAGATGGTAGCTACAATATCCAGTTAGTCTCCAAACTAGAGATTCCCACTTCCCGATATGAGTCACTCGCATTGTCTCTACCCTTCTACCCCGAACCACAGTGACTCGGAGCCAACGCCCGCTGCGATAATTCCAAGCGGGTACGGATACTGTATTTCTTTCAGGATGGCTACCCTAACCGGCATAGCGTTTCTCCTAGCAATCACGCTCTTGGACTTAAACTTGCGGTTGATTAACAACCTCCAGTGCCGTCGATTCCAGGGGCGGAGTGTTTCCGATGTTTCCACGACATTTCTCCTTAAATGACCCAGCCAAAAAGAATGAAGTCATACTTAGTCCGCGCGTCAAAAATACCGTCCGGCGTCGGGTTTACAATGTACGCCAAGATCTCCATTTTCGTTTTGATGTTTGTATCGAGGCTATGCCAAGATCTACGTAGCAGTGCCTGAGGACTAGTCGATACGGAATCTTTGGCGCGTATCCAGATGCGGTCTACTAACATTTCCCCACCTCTTCCCGGATAATGGTACGCATATCCGCAGCGAAATCTCTATTCATTGTACGCGGCGGACCTGCGGGAGCCGGCTGTAACACCTTAGAAAGAATCTCTTTTCGGATATCCCAGCCTGCATTTTTGTGCCAGCTTTCGACGACCCGGCGTTTATAGGACATAGAGAGTCGCCAGTCCGCGTACGCATAGAAGTTCTCTACATCCATAACTCACCTGTGAACGTGTCTCCGTATGGCGGGTGGGAGCCTAGTATGGATTTAATCCCCGATGGCACTGTTCTATCCTGCAAATCAAGAAACTTAGCTCTTACAGAGACCCTGGACCCCGTTATGAACGTTGTTGTTATCTTATCGAAATACCGATTAGTGAATCTCCAGCCACCGTATCGCCATCGGCTGTCTACGCCCACAACCCACCTCCAGTACCATTGTCTTTGGACACTACGAAAGCCTCAGCGGCTAGTACTTGCGGCATTCCTTCAGGGTCATTGAAATCGAGGTTTTGAGAGATTGAATCTACGGGCTCAATGTCGACGCAGAACGAATCAATCATTTTGTTGCGGTAAAAAGCGCCCAGTTTCCACACACCGTATTCCCAGAACTTGTTTGCAATCACGATTCAGTCCTCCTGTACTCCAAACAGGACCCACCCCATTTGGTTTTTGCTGCGGACAAATGACAACCTCGTAGCCAACTGCCGACGCACCCCCAGTGCTTCGCTAAATCTTTCTCTTTGAGCAAACGACCCGACCGGCCAGTTGTTATACGCCGTTGGAAGCACATGAAATAGCAAGCCCCAGTCTTTAACTATTCCCATAACATCCCCCTCTGAGGCCCGTACAGGCTGAGCCCCCGCTCAAACACCGAAACCACCATACCGTCAGGCCGCGGACGCCTAAGTGCTAGGAACATGGTGCCCCTAGCTTCGCGCCGTCCTCGGCGACTCCAGGCAGCATCGACCCCTTTTATGTATTTGTCCCGTATCGTAGATCTACTGCACGACCAATATTTTTCCGCGGTCATTGGTACTGTACTCCGAATGGCATCCAATCTCTTCGCAAACTGGCGCGCATGGGTGAGACGGGTACGACTGTTCTTACAATTTCCAATTTAACTTTGACGCCCCCAGAAACAGCGTAGCGATCCATGACGCCGAGCCTGTAGGATTTTGCTAGCAACCAGGAGGCGCCAGTCCAAGTTTTTATTGCAGCCACAGCTCTTCTCCGTGAGCAGCAATGAGGTATTTAACTTGGTAGGCCGATATAGACATCCCAATATCCGCAGGTACCGGGTGCCTGATGCTGGTTATCAGTTCTAGCCTTACGAGCGCCGATAGCTCTTTAATCCAACCCTCTTGCAACTTTTGTCTGGGTTTCCGCGCCATATCCCGAGCACAACATGACCAGCGTTTCTCAACAACCTCGTTCATTGAAAGACTCCTGCAGGTTCGGCATGTCGCAGCTACCTTGACTCATAGGTATCGTCTCCGTTTAATGCCGCAGTTAATCCCAGCGGGATCCTGTATCTGACTTCTGACACAATCGTTGGAATCGTTGGCGCATGCCCGGGCCACTC
>CAYGNZ010000001.1:18106-18563 GCA_964351345.1 uncultured Bdellovibrionales bacterium
GGCGATAAGGGCCAACTTATAGCGAAAACGCGTTGAGAAAAGGTGCATCGATGACAACCAAGTTGGGTTCACGTCCACAACAATGCCTCCCCCTGAGCAGCTCTTAACTCTGCCATAGTATTGGGCCCTCCTCAGGTATCGGGGTTACTGAGCTGCACGATAGTTCTATGCCGCCCGGAGCGGGGGGCTGTATGTTCACCGCTATAACTATATTGGCCCCGTTGTTGGCGGTGTGGAACCACGCGGACTTGAGCGCCCGGTTAAACGGTGTATCCAAAGCTGTCTCGTCCCACACATCATCTACGCCCATAACATACCCTCCGAAGACTCGGTCTGTGTTTATTCGATGGCTTCGCAGCATTCTTCTATTCCCACAACCCGCCCTCCGGCGATAGTATGGCTGCCGGCAGACTCATGTCTCCGGTAACTATTCCAGTGCCTCTTAGTAACATCACCA
>CAYGNZ010000001.1:18573-18940 GCA_964351345.1 uncultured Bdellovibrionales bacterium
CCAGCACGTAGTCGCTAACCGGGCTAGCCTTCGCAGAGACCAGCGAGTCGAACGCTTTTATGCGCGCAGGTGGCGTGAGATGAAATTTAGCAAAGCTCCAGCAATCGTGAGCAGTCATTTTGTCCCCCAGATAACGAGATCAGGAGCCAGAAAAGGTCTGTCGCTGCCTCTGGGTACGCCAGCATTGGTCAGGGTAACTATCGCCGAAGCTATAGCTTTTTGCGCGTCGCCTCTTTTCCGGCCTATGCCTAGCAGTTCTTGCCAGCCTTCTGGACTCTGTCTCTTTTTGTCTGTCCATAATCTGTCTGTGATCATATTGTTCCCCAGGAAATTAGGGCCGTAGATATGTCGCCAAAGTTCCACTTAC
>CAYGNZ010000001.1:18981-39890 GCA_964351345.1 uncultured Bdellovibrionales bacterium
ATCACGTCAGTGGCTCCGCTACTCCCGTCGTCATGACGCCACACTGCATCCATAAGTTCAAACCTGCATCTCGGGGCTGTTTTAGACGGAAGTATGCTAGCCCAATCTCTGTCTGATAAAGTCATTCTACCCCCCAAGACACCAATCTTGTCGCTGGATACATCAAATAGATCGGTAATCGCGGCACAAAGAAGTTCAACTCGTCACCAAGAGATAAGGCCGGGGGCGTTACACTATGAGGCCATAACGCCCCAATGGTAGCTTGATACACTTTCACCGGCCCCGCAACTCCGGCATATCCCCAATAATTATCAGAGATCATTCTGTCCCCCATAAAACCATGTGCGCCGAAATCACTACTTTGTCGCTCCTCATAAAAGGAGATAGAACCATCAAAGCAGTTAACTCCACCCTAGTGGCGATACTTGAATCAGGGTCCCAGATAGTGCCGACGAGAGCTTCGACGGTGTAGCCATGTCCACTTTCGCGCAGTGTTATCGTTACACCTGTAGTTGGTAAAACATTTTTCTGCCCATAAGACCACGTACGGTCGGAAGCCATTATCTTAGGCATACAAACTCCGATCTAGCTGACATGCTCCATTTCGCACTCCTCGGAGCTATATTCGCTGGGGTGCGCAAAACACGCCCTAAAAGACATCGAGCCAGCATAGAGGATGGGCTCTAGCTCCGCCCTCAATTGTGTCCGGCCCGTCGCCGCCCATAACGTGCGGGTAAGACCATGCCACAGGTTAAATGCGCCGAATTGTCCGTGTTTCCAATTTTTATCGCTAAGAATCGTGCTCATCACACCCCCAAAATAAAGAATCATCTGGCATGTGTTGTGCGACGCTAAATCTCTCTGGCAGCCAAGTAGGAAGCTGGGAAAGGTCGGGCATTATGTCTTCGTCTATACAAAATACCGACGACATATGCCTTAGTAGCCGCAGCCAAAGCCTGGGCTGACCTACTCTTAGCACTCCTGCCCACCTTCTGTTTCCGTTCACTCGATGTACTCCTTAAAGCCTATGCCGCCGTCGAAGGGCGTCTCCCTGGATCTCGTGATAAACGAAAACAGGGTGATAGATTCCAGAGGGCGTCGAAGCTTGTGTGCGTGAGTCTCAGCGGCGGGCCACACCGTAAGTACCAACCTATGCCAAAACACCGGTGTTTTAACCTCGACAACAGCCCAGTTGTCTTGATGTGTCATTGTGGCTCCAGTTCTAACTCCTGGCCAATTTCACGACTTCTCCTGGACGCGCTATATGCACCCGTAAGCCTAAGGATTAGCTTCGTGTCCGAACTATTGGCTTGCACAAATATGTATAGAAATGAGCGTCCTTTGCATGCGAACCAGCCCGCCGGCTGCCATAAATCATCTATGGGCATAGTACTCCCCATGAAGTCACACTTCGCTTTGGAAGTGCTGATCTGAAACCGTTCGGTAAGGTTACATAGAGCGATGACAGCGAGCCCCGCAGAGGCGAGGCGCCTTCGGCTGCCCATACCTTGTATATGAGGTACCCCGGCTCGGGCCGCGTACGTCCCTGCGGTGTCCATATAGAATTTGTCTTTTTGGCTCTCAGCACATGCTCTGCTAGCATGAAATCAACTCCGAAAACCTGCGGTTGTTAAGTACGGCTAATAGGAACCCTTTAGGGGGTTTCTGCGGAAGGGAGCTCAGACTAACCCTAGTATCGTATGCCCCCTTTTTACTCCACACCTTTTTTACAGCGAACAACCACAGCGCGTTGTGATGAGCAACACTTACCCACGTCTTGTCGACATACATTGCAACTCCCTTGCCAGGATTTCTCTGCCAATGAACAGGTCCCAGTGAAGGCTCTTGCCGGGAATCCGCAAGAACAGTCCATAAATTAGATGTCGTGTAGCACTATTCTTGTGCTTTGCAAATTCGTCCGTTATTGCGCGCCCCACTCCTTTTTGCTGCAAGTTTGGACGGTTTCTAGCCCAATCTGTGGCTTTAGTTACCATAGGCGCGGCTCCTGGTCGGTTAGCACGTGCAAAAGTTCCCTATTCCGTACAGAATTCATGGCGATGGGAAGTGTTGGCATGATGAGAACCAAGTGTAGCCTCGTTTCCGTCACTGCATGATTAGTCCAGGCCTTAACTGCGCGCTTTATCAGGTCCCTGGAAGGTAGATCGGTTTTTAGTGTCGTCCAGAAATAGGCTACGCGCATATGTAGTCCCCTTCCCACAACTTAAAAGCTGCAAACTCAAGTCTACCGCCAAAAAGATCATCTTTTGCCATGTGTACGAGAAGCTCTCTCAGGGGCTTACGAATAGGTCGGGTGTGCGGAAGAAACCATTGCTGTGCTGCTCGATGTTCCCAGTGTCTGGGAGGTATTTCGCGAGATATACACCGCCACCGTTGCCGGTACGTAGCCATGCTCAGTCTCCTACGATTAGTTCGAAGCAGTCGTCACCAGCCATGTAACCGGCCACCGGAGCCCACCTATGCAAAAGTTTAGACAGGTTCAAAGCAATGACGCTGGATTTGCCGCTGATTAGTTTGAAATAGATCCTCGGCCAAAGTGCAGGCGACAACAGAAACTGAGCCTCCCATGTAGTGTCTTTGCGCAAGGTTACGCCCTTTCGATCAGATAGTCGTAAAGAATTGCCGTCCAAGGACCGGCGGCACTTCCGTGGAAAAGGTGGTAGCTCATCGAAATGCTGTCCATCGATTCAAAAATTGCCATTCTGGCTGATTCAAGCTCGGAAGTGGCCCAGATATTTCTCTTAGCGAAAGCAAAGACCGAGGGCACCTGTAACAATATAGAACCCCAAAAAACCTTTGTAAGCATTTCAACTCCTAAAGAATGAGAGAATCATCGGGGAACTCTTGTGTGCCGTCTCTAGCCATAGTCCAAGGTTGGTCTCGAATACTATCAAAGACTATGCCAACTTCTGCGTCTTCTGAGATTTTGTTTGCGGCACAAACCCAAGTTAACGGGCTGGACCTGAACAACCTTGGCACGGTACTCCACGTTCTGTTCATTGTTGATTACCGGTCTCCAGTCGCGGCGCTCTTCCGACGATCAATTGCTCCGATAGTGCCCACCAATGATGAATTACCTGCTCATGAAAAAGGTCGACACTCAGCTGATCTAATTCGTCTATACGGTAGAACAAGCTGGCGTCTGCTAACTCGTCTACCCAAATACTGGTCCACGGAACAACCCACCATCTTCGAACCTCTTTAGACGGCATAACAACTCCCCTACGTACGCAGTACAGCTCTTGGTGACGGACTGGACCTGAACAACCTTGGCACGGTACTCCACGTTCTGTTCATGATCGACTCCCGATTGAGTGCGGATAAAAGCCGTCTATAACAAGATGATTGGAATGCTCCCACCAAAAATGGACAGTGAGATTGCGGTCCAGATAAAAGCTGAGCTCGTCCAATTCGTCCACTTGCCACAGGGCTTCACGGTCTATCTGTTCTTCTGCCCATATCGAGGAAAAGTAAACACCATGCCAAGCTCGACTTTTTTTAGCTATCAAAATAATTCTCCTCGATATGCAACACTAGGTTGGGGCGGATATAGCCCGACAAGGGCCTAGCTATAACTTCACGCCTGATCCCCATCAGATACAATACAGCGCTGCGCTCAGCGCGTTTGGTATGCCGCCAGAAGATGCTGATATCTGTCACCATCTTTAGCGAGTAACCCAGTACAGACCACGTGATATTTGCACTCATGGAGCTCCCTATGAAACAAATGTACCGATATTGAATATCGAAAGAGGCCGCCCTGTGCGATGGTAAGATTCAGCTGAAAATTTGGCGAAGACTGGGCTGGTGTGTATCAGGAACAAAATGGCGTACCATAATTTTGCATCGCATTCGAGGTCTCGAGCTGCAACAAATCCCCATTTTTCTTTCTTAGGAATGGTCAAGGCTCCCTTCGAGGAGCGGGCCGTGGCCATGCACTCTTATTGGGGGCGCTAGCGACAATTCAAACGCAGGATCAGTGGCTGACTCGAGAACACGCAAGGCTGGTTTAATCCCGCGAAGTATGCGTTTATAAGTCCCGAATTCGTTGTCACAAGTGTAGAAGTCTTTGTGTGTCGCAGCCCAATACTCTTGGCTAGTCATGCTCTTCAATCCTTCTGTCAGGTGAGGGGCGCCGAACAATCTGCGCACGCCGCCAAAATCAAGGATAAAGCTGAACTCTGTTGCTGGATATATGCTCGTCAGTAATTCTTCTTCAAGAAGCGTCAAAATACGTTCAGTCCTGACTGGGTCTTCGTCACACGTCAATAGTTCGTATTTACTCCTAGCCCACGTATTTACCTCAGGCATTTTCGTCCCCCCATGCCCACCTAAGGCTGTCTTCCCAGGCGTAAGGCTGATGAAGAGAAAGCGTGAATTCTTGCTGGGTGGCTAATAGAAACACGCGCATAGTTTCGGGATACCAAGGTCGCGCGAAGAAATCAAACGCGTTGCAGCGGTAAGCGATGAGCTTCTTTTTCCGTGCCCTCCAATCCCGGTTTGTATCGGTTTTCATCTGTATGTTTCCTTTTTAATCAACAAACCGGCTATTGTAGAAAACGGCCCACGGGTCTCTCAGGCCCAATCTAACCATGAAACGCCGCCTTATTTGCACAAGGACTGCTGACTCCGAGCCAACATTCTCCCAATAATCACGCCCCCACTGTGTCCCAAACCTCGTCGGCTGAAACCAGTACTCGTTGGAACTCGGCCGACCGGGTCGCCACCAGTTTGGCTTCATCTTTAATCTCCGGGTAATACTAGGGGATCTAGTCCAAGTAAAGTGTGCGGGCGCCAAAAGCCTCTATAACCTGAAAGTGTGGGCACGGTAGCCACATACAGCCCTATGTAAAGCCCGTGTCGGTGTACCCAGGCGTGCGACAGCGACGGGTAATTTGGCGCCGGAGGTCCGGTCATTACAGCCCGATGGGCCCCCCATTCCTTCGCCTTACCGTAGCTACTGAAAAGCATTTATGGCTCCTTACGTAAGAAGGTCGTCAAAAGGGCCTTCAAAATCCTGAATGAACACAGCATGGAAAACCGGCACCACGGCAGCTTGCAGGGGTAGGCAGTCTCGCGCTGCCTTGGTCAGTCGAAGTACTCGCCAAGTATTTGCCCAAAACAGCTCGGGTTTAGCCGTGAGCTTGTGCAAATACGGTTGCAGCCAGTAATCGTCGCACATACTAATACCTCAAAACACAGAAGAGTTCATGGGCCAGTCAAAACCCTTTGTAGGTCGGATGGCAGCCTGCCGGATAAACTGCAACTGCATCCTTAAAATCGATATGCGTGTCTTTCCGGGAAGGTCTGTTAAAATGTTGGCCGGCTTAGCGGTAATCGCGTCACCCGCCAAATCGTAAGCTTCCTTGTGATTGTCAGTCATTCTCGTACTCGACCATAGGAGAAAGGTCCTCTGGAAAAATAGCTTGGAAGCAGAAAAAGGCGTGGCCATGAACACGGGCCTGCGCCATGTCAAGAACTGCGATTTTTATATCGTTTTCGGCACTAGTTCCGGAACCAGCTCGCTCCCAGAACAACGACGGACTCGCGTGCAGCCCGCCCCAATTTGAACACCACAGACCCGCGTCGGTCAAAAGGCCCATTGTGAACCCCGGTTTATCCCTGAATAGGTTCAATAATCGCTTCAATTGGAAAAGCAAACTCACCGGGATCCTCCTCAAGACGTCTAAAAGGGTTCGACACACCAACTCGAAGTATAGTGAGGTCAGGAGCTACGTGGTTGTGCCCTACAATCTTGTTATGAACGTTGCTCCAATACGAGTCGCCCCGCAACACAAACGAGAAAAGCAGCACTGTCCAATAGGGGTATCGTTGCATCTTTATCTGACCTCCAGCAGTGTCTCGGAAAACCAGTAGTGACTTTCCCGGAAGGTGCTGTATGCGCCGGATGGGAACGGACCGCGCGGGCGAATAGCCAATACTAGCCTCGCACCAACTCGGGGAATTTCGGTCGGGTATAGCGCGCGGGGTTTCCGGTAGATGGCACTAAGGGGACGCCAGCCGGGTATTTCTTTTTGATGCATTTAGACACCTTCCTTAATCTTCAGAGATGATGAGAGAATCCATCGGATATTTGATGTACCCGCCTCTAAACGTACCAAGTGGCGCTAGCTGCCTTCTGTTGAAGAGCAGGATAGGTCTTCCTAGATCTTTTTGCCAAGGGCGAAGGCGCAGTATGTATTGACCTCGGGGCTTCTTTACCAGCAGTATCCGGAGCGGACACCACCTCACCGATACTTCGGGTGCCACAATATCTCCTTTATTGGCGCCAATAATTTCTTCGTTACGGAAGCACGAGAAAGTCTTCTGGAAATACGTCCGCGTTGCTTGATGTGACGCTTAATCTATTGAAGAAACGTGGGCCATGAAAATCGAAGGTCGTATAGAACGGAACGACACTATCCCATATGTCGGCCACAAACCCCAGATTTATTCGATTCCCTACCATCAATTTACGATCACCCGCCGGCGCAAGTAGGGAAGTTGAGTCTCCTCGACACAATATTCGAGCACTTACAAACTTGCTTGGCTCCGGGTTTCTTTCTGAGAAGCCTGCCCATTCATAGTCGGATGTTGTAGGCATCAATCCTCCGATTCAGTCAAATTTCCTTCTATAGGAATGATGAACGCGTCCACACGCTTCTTGCCGCCACTGTTCACCAGCAGGTCGTGAGCATTACAGGCGTCGAGATCGTACTCGTGGAGAATAACTCCGGAAAACCTAAGGCCGATATTCCCACGTGCGGCGGCTACGTTCAGCGTTAACTCGCGACCAATTGCTGAGTAAATACCTCGGGCAACCCTGCAATAGTAATCCCATTGCCTGTCTGCCGAGAGCCGCGGTCTGGCCTTTGCTATAGCGGGCAAAATTCTCTCCTCACTCACAAAGAAGGGCGTTGTCGTCAAATACGCGTAAGCACCAAAAATCCGTATTCGCCAAAAATCTGCTCATGTTAGTGGCGTCGGTAGTCCATAAATTTCGTTTGATCGCTCGCAATGCTGGCCCTGGTCTTGCAGAATACAGGTGCGAGACATTGACTGAGTAGAGCTGGTTGGCGAATAGACATGACCACACGCGGAAAACTATGTCCTCCTCGAAAATCCGGTATTCCCAAAAGTAGTCTACGGATGCTTTAGACATCGTCTCCCCCGTCTAACAGGTCCGCGCGAAACATGGCCAATACGTGATAGGAATACCTGTTCGGGTAAGCCGAAGGGAAGCTATCTACGTGCAGCATCGGCGCCATCAATTCTGATGCGAGCCCACTATCGACGCTTGGATGCAGCTTTTTTACCCACATGCTGGTGCGCAGCCGCGAGAACAGCAAATTGATCAAACGACAGCCGCCTTTTTGTGATTCCCAAAACACCCCGCTCGCCATTTTATCCCCCTTCAAACAGATAGGCCTCTACAGGCACAGCGGTGAAGAAGTGCGCGCTGCTTGTTGACCTGGGTTTGTCTTTGAAGACATACCTACTCACCCGGTTGTAATCAGGTATCTCGGAACCCATGCCCCATATTGCGTAATCCGCGGTACTGTGACCCCAGGCCGGGTATTTGTACCCAGACCAAAACGGCACTTGATCGCGGAACTCGTAAAAGAAGCCATCGATTCCGCCGGCTTTGCTTCTACCCCAGCATTCGTCAATTGTCATTTGACACCTCCTGTTCGAGTCCGGCGTTTAAGTGCACGCCCGTCTCTCGTGACGGAGCCATATACCCAAAAATCCCGCCCGGGACATCGTCGAAGCCTTGTGTAATGAGATGCGATCTGCGCACATTTATGCGAAAGCGGAGACCAAACACTTTTGAAAACTTGTAAACCGGAATTCGGTCATAACGTAAGTCCACGTAGTACTCAGGCATATCTCGCCTCCTGCCATTAAAAGAAACCTTCGCCCCACAAAAACGACAAAATCATGACTCGATATACCTTGCGAAGCTCTCGCCTAACGTCGACAAAGTCTGCCTTATACAGAATCTTCCTGCGCCTTAGGAAACTGTCACTGCACAGAAAACTTTGCTGAGGAACAAAAACGTCAGCATAATCCCAGGTCTTGCTCATTCCCAGTCCTCCAGCAACAAAAACATGGACTCGTACGCTACAGCGATTCCGCCAGCGACTGGTAAATCTATGCGCGGATCGACCCATAGGGCTCGATACATGTCGGTTTTTGTGTTGAGCGCCCCTTTCCTGCGATAGGCTCCCCATACAAGACAATCTTGCTTGGGCGGCAGCTGATTCGCGCTAGACCTGTGCCTATTCCAGCGAATATCTGCCCTGTTATAATTCCGCAAAGACATGGGTATCTCCGAAGCACGAAACATGCGGGTTGCCTTCCGTTATGAACCCCGGACCAACAGGTCTCCCGGAACTGGTAAGGGCTCCAAGTTGAAGACGCACACCCGCGCGATAATCGGGAATTCGCCCATCTATCTCATAAATGACTGACCATGACTTACCTTCTCTCGCGCGCTGCATTGCCCGGACTGACTCGTCCATTCCACAAACACGCGGCAAATATTCAATTAAGCCCCAGTGTTTACATAAAGTCATCTGTACCGCACTCCGCAAAGAACATCTGAAGACTATCTAGATTGCAAAAATCCCTAGTCATCAGGCAGAAATCAGCTTCTGCTAGATGGACGGACCAGCGGTCATTGTGGTATGGAATTACCCCAGTTCCCGCCAAATTCCAGCATATTACGTTGTCTCGCTCCCCGACAGCCATCTGAGACTCCGCTCTTTGCTCTAGCAGCCAGTATGTGTCAGCACGCATGACACTAGTTCTCCTCAATACCACGAACAAGCCAGAGAGAGTCGCTCCCTTCAGGATCTGTGTAGCCCAGCCAGTTGTAAACAGGCAACGCGGCTTCCAACACGCCTGTGAAAATTGGCTGGGCTCTCCTGACGACCACGTACGCCGATAGCGCCCCGAAATATGGGGTAGATCTCCAGTCGACGAGCACGGTTTTCCACGCTGCATCTGCATCACGCATCGAACCACTCCTTGTTCTGAAACAGTTGAAAAGCATATTCTGGGAAAGGCAGCGTATACTCCAGTGCATCGTACAGGCGCCAAGCGTTGGCTGCTTCTACTCTTGTTACGCGGGCGTAAAACTCGAATGAAGGGGCGTAGACAAGCTTCTGCGGGAACCATTTCTTACGATGTTGCATTCCGCCTACCCTTCTATCAGGTGAAGAAACTATTGAGGTTGTCAGAACTAGTCAGAGGGTCTGAGTAAGCCACAGATCCCCGCATACGTAGCTCCCACACCCATATTGGGTTGTAGAGTGTAAAAATGAACAGCTCCGAGTACCTAGATTTGGAGATGCTTTGCGATATACCATGTTCTTCGAGATCAAAACCCGAAATAATGTGCGACCAGTATCGCCCGCATGAAGAGTCCATTGCCTCATGTAACATTGTTCTTTTCATAGCTCTACAACCTGATCCATGATTTCAAACACGCGTGTCGGAACTGGCCACACGTCAAACTCGGCAGGGGCGCGAAGAATTAGCAGCTGCATCCATAGCGCTGGAGAAGCGTGGTACCACCAGAGAGTAGGCCTATCGTCACCCGGGGCAAGAATTGTTAAATCTCTGCCTTTAACCAACTCCGCCCCCCTATTATCGTACCCACGGGGTTTCCACGTCTTATCCTTATCTCGCAGCCAAGGTCGTAGACTTTTTAGTGCGCAACACATAGAAAGTCCTCCTCCGGAAATCTCTGCGTGGGAGATGCAGATATTGGGTCTGCTATCCCGTCGCACAGATCCCCTATCGTGCCCTGATAACGCGCTGAATAAAATTCAGGTGTAGCTTGAACAGAGTGCAGGTGATGCTCGAAATCCAGCGGCGGGCCATGCTTCCAGCAGGACTTTTCTCGACTGGTTGGATCTCCTCGTAAATTCCCCATGCCGACCACTCCCCCATAACTATGATTGGTAATAGCCCGCGTATCCGCACAGGCACTCCGCGCCCTAGCCACCGAGCTATTGGGGCAGAAACGGGCCCAAGACCTATATAAGTACCAACTTGCCACCAGAAACCCTGGGCTTGCTCGAGAGTGCCGTCGGCACTGAGCGCTCTATCTGAATGAATGCGCCACGCATTGTCTGAGCTTCTAAACAAGAATCCCTCCTTCCTCTACAGCATCTTTGATTGAGAAGAGGTAGGGTGTGAGAGAGCCATCCACACCAAAAGCCTGATGAGAAAAGAAGCCTATCGGAGGCCTCGATACCGGCCTGTGCAGTCTGCTCACTAGGTCCTCGCGCGACCTGACGGACGTCTCACCCCATTCGTCGACTGTCTCTAGCTCGCGCAATAACCGCTCAGCCATCTCATCAAAGTCTGCTTCCGGGTGACAAATGTCACAATAATCCACGTATTTCCAGCACCCTAGCGACATACTTAGGCTCCTTGTTAACCGGTTACTAGATACTCCAGCTCAACGTCCGTGCAAAAATGCGGGTGATCGCGCAAGGCATCAAACATCCAAATGAGCGGCTGCGTAAATGCCCTGCTTATTGTGTGGTAGCCGCTGGGGTTTTCATGACTCGCGCTGATAACTTTATAGATCGAAGATGACAGCTTGAACGACGGCGCCCAAATTGTCCCGTAACGGCCTTCGTAGATAATAGGCCACCAGCTAGAATCACACTCCAAATCTTTCCACACCTTGTAACTCCTTTACTGTTGAAGTATCCCTAGATGCCATATACACCCGTTACCGTGCACCATAGCATCAACGTCAACCGGCGAGGTCGGCGCAGCTGCCTTTTTAAGCAGGTCCCAGAACTGCATAGGGTGTTTTGGTTCGCGGACAATTATCGTGCTCGATATCCTGTGCGCCATTGCTCGCACAACGGTGCTGCCCTGACACCGAGCATAACTCCAATCAATCTCGTGCTTCATCTCAGGCTTCCTATACATCTAGATCCCACCAATCTGTAGAGGAGAACATGAGGCGGGTAAGCCCCGCTGGGTACAACGAAAAAGGACGATCGAGCATCGCAGAAGCTTCTAGACTGTAGTTATCTGCGTCGAAACGCCTAGGGAGGTTTTCAGGCGCCCCAGCCACAACGAAAGCCCTGTTGATGCGTCGAAACCAGTACGCATCCGATACGGTATTCAAATTTTCAGGATGTTCTTCCATTCGCTCATAATCTCCGTACGGTGCTGATACATACCCCTCAGCCCTAGCGTAATGCTGGGCGCGTCTAACTCATTACCTAGATTTCTTGGAAGCATTACAGGCCTAACGCGATTTATGCCACGTCCACCAAACCGTACCGAGCTCATTTTTTCCCAACGTTTTGATCTACCCGGCACACTCGGCCTCCAGACCTTGAGTGCGATCTAATACGCGTATAAGTGTCAGACCCACCGGGACTAAGCAGTATGGCGAGTCTAAGCTCGCAAAATTGTCAGCAATTACATCTTCGAAGATCTTTGGATAAGTGATACACTCGTCCCCCAGCACAGATCTCTCCCAATAATTACGGTTATCCATGTATCCCAAGCTCCTCTAACGGCGAAAACTGGAGATTGGTGCGCCCCCACACACTGACCATTGACGCTGGCTCGTTTGAAAACGGTGTGTTTAGGGCTCGATCAATTAGGAGGTGCAAAGAAGTTGAAAACCTGCCTATGTATTTGTCTGCGCTAGGCATTTGTATGTGACACGCGCGCCACAACTCATCGCTAGAAGTGTCCTTACTCATATCAACTTACCCTCCAAAAAGTATGAAGTCGCGCAATTCAACGTGGTACGTATCCCCATGAGCACAGGCAAAACTGGACTGCTTAGTCCGTCCTTTATTTGTCTGTGGGCCCCGTGGGACAACACAACACGGCTGTGATAGCGTGTCTTAGCTGGAGTAATTTCCCACTTCTTACAGGATTCCCAAGTTCTGTTCTGCGTCATGACGGTGCGGCCCTTCTGTGCTAATGAACCCTAATTCAATTTTGAACATCGACCTGATATCGCCAGGAACAAGCGCGTACGGAATATCAAGCACATCGCACTGCGCACGGACCCGGGTTTCACTGGAAAAGAGGGGATACCCGTACACGTTATTGCTGCCTTTATGCAGCGGGGCCTCATTCCAGAATGAGGTACTCGATTCCGTCATTATGAAACTCCCTGTTGGCGGCCATAGAAGCGAAAAATGGGAACCCGTCAGGCTCTTCGAGTACATCCGTGTCTTCGAACAGCAAGTAGTAGTTGACGCACCTATAAGCTTCAACAGCATCGCCGCGTGCGAGCGGGTCGCCGTATGACTCGTACCACATCCACGATTGTTTTTTCCAAACTTCCGGCACGATAGCCCATCCAACAGGCAGGATGTCTTCATAGTCGTCGCCAGGAAAAATGTTGCTATCGAGCGTCGGCATGTTACGAAGATCCAGCATACCCAGCCGGGATGCCGCTTCGCATACATAACACCCGATTGCACTCGAGCTTGTAGTCTTACGCGTGCGATGAAACTCCTGCTCAGTTTCAATGAGGAGTACGGAAACTGCAACATTGCGGTTATCCCAATCCGTTACGCTCATTTTTTCTCCTTATTCATACAGGTGACGAAGGGCCGGTTCCTGGGTTCTTGGCGGCCAAGTCGTACCTATAGCCGGGAACGCTGAAGCCCTTATTGAGACTCGAGTTGTATTTTGAAACGGGCTTATTAGATGCCTGTACCCGTGAAACCCCACCAATGTTTTCCACAGCGCGGCTGGGCACAGGTCAGAGCACTTAGCACGTGCCCACCGTTCATTCGCAGATAAGGGTAGTATTGTTTGTTGGTTCATTGCCCAGAACTCTCCGCAGCTCAAACTGGTCCGTGTAATCCTCTATCGGTAGCGCCATGGCATTACGAAAAAAGGCTCCTAACGCCGACCTGCTAACTACGTTCCACATACACAGAGCGCCGTTATCGACGCGCGGATATTTTCCATTTCTCTCGACGTCCATATCATGGCTTTCTAGGTTGTGCCAGCTTGCAGCGGATGCAGATACATTACTTACGTTCATGCTGTAAGGTCTCCCAGCCAATGCGGATAGATGCAATCTCGCCCTCGAGAAATTCGCCGCCCCAACACCAACAGCTGCGCACGAATAGCCCCAGCGGTCCCCCAGAAAGAAGTGTTTGAGCACGCCGAATACACTGGGTCCTCATCAACTCCGTAGCCGTGCGTTTCTCCCTCGGCGATGTCTAACTTCCAACCTATGCCGGACCAGACTTTATCAGGCCTCAACGAGGTCTCTGTTATTTTCGACATTTGCAACGCTCTCCCACCAATCTGTCAGGTACATGTAACATCTACAGTCTTCTATTGGCATTTCTAATTCGTCTTCTAGTTCGCAATAGGTCTCCGCGGTACGAACACCGCGCCATACGGAGAAGTCTTCGCCAGTCTTTTGCCTGTAGAGCCCATTCTCGTCAGGGTCAAAGTGATAGCACGGAAGATCGTGCCAATTTTCATCCGCAGACAAACTCTGGATCTTCGGTTGTTTCATAGGTAAAGACTCTCAATAGGCCCATGATTGCCGGGACTTGTTCCATGTTTTCTTGAATGCTGTTGTTTATTTGGTAGTAACACCCGCTATTGCAAAATTTTTGCCATAGTGGCATCTTTCCATGGCTCGCTTCGTAGAGCCCATTCTCATCCGCGTCGAGTCTACGAAACCTGATTTTGTTCCAGTCACTGCACAAACATGGGGTCTCTTGTTGCGCCATGAAAAATCCTCGTATTCGCTTCTCGCAAGGTCGTGAAAAAGGGGTTATTTTGCTGTATCGTCGCTAAGTCGACGTACGCGTTGGAAATAACCACCAATCCCCAGTTTGTCTGCGCTTCATTTAGCCAATCTCGATAGGCGACCTTGTCTGGGTCTATGTTGACGTAGCTCCGGTTGCACCAATACCCGTCGGCGACAGGTGCGTGACGATTAACCATATAGAAGGCCCTCTTGATTTGCTACCGCTTCGGCAAACATATCCTCGTATAGAGGTTCCAAGATATCGTCGGCATCAAACAGTTTCCGAAAGTCTTTGTAAATCACAGAACATACTACTCGTCTATAGACGTGGTCTTGACATCTTTTCCCCGTCTGCAGGCCGCTCTCTATCACATCCAGGTCTATAGACGACACCCATTGCCAAGCCTTGGGAAGTTTTGACTTCTTCATAGCGCCCTCAACAGGTCAAAGATAAACCACATCAGCGGTGCCGCCGCGGTTAGCGCCACGAGAATTACTACAAGGTAGAACGCAACCGTAGACGCGGCGTCCGCTAACTTACGCCACCTTTCTGCCCTTTTTTCTGCTTTCTGCTCCCTGTAAAGCCTTCGTAACTGTTTCAATGATTCTTGATAAGAATCAGACATAGCGCTGCCTCCATAAGCCTCGGGGTGGCACCTCATCCTTTCTGGCGCCGACTGTGACCCAGAAACTGGGCCAACATGATTAGGGCAATAAAAAACTGGAGAACGATCCAAAGACCGTCCTCCAGTGCGAAGGAGAAGAGCAACAACACAAAAGTCCTCAATAGTATCGGATACCGGGCGTAGTTCCCTCTGTCGTTATCAGGTCAATTACGATGCGGGCTCTGGCCGCGTCTGCAAAGTAGAGGACGGCGCAGTCTGGCCCCTCCTCGTGCTCAGCGACCCGGTCTGCAAATACTCCGGCGTCCTCCCGGAACAAAGCGTTGACAGAGTTAGCAAGATGGCCACTACCGGGTATTACCACGGCAGCACGAATCTGCACGCTGGATTCAACACGATTACTGTTTCCCTCAAACTTTCTTATTACGTACCCCTCTTGGGGCGCCTCCGTCACATCCTTCTTCACTTGCTTCTCCTCTCACTCAAGTACTCAAACGATGTTTCCCAGTAGCCTCCCCTGCCCCACGTCCACGGCTTCAAGAGCTTCACGTTGGACACGTACCGCATGGTAGTGATTCGCCAATCTGGGCTAGGCAATCTGCGGCCACCAATTGGCCGGCCCCACTTGTCACAACCACAACGAACACAGGCGTTACCAGCCACCTCGAAGAGGTCGTAGTTGGGGGCAGAAATGTGATAATGGCAGTGCGGGCATATGGCTCTTGGGTGCCACTTAGTTATATCGAGGCCAGTATTTGTTCCTACCATAACACTCACCTCCACGTGTTTGGTGTTACTTTGCTCCAAAGATCCTCTGCATCATAGAAATGTGCCGAGTGCTGCGCCCGGCTTTCTCCAGCTTCTTGCGCATCTTGTCGCCGTAATGGTTTTGACCAGCTAACTGGACGTTGCCGAGCACTTCGTCAAAAGGTCCTGGGGGCGGCGGGCCTTCTCCAAGCCCGTGCTTCCTGAAGGCTTCATACCAAGACACTTGATCGTGCCCCTGTCGGCAAGAGAGCTTGGCTACTAGTTCCTCCTCAGAGATTGGCCTGTACTCCCCGTACAACCTGAACAAATTATCCACCCCAACATCCATTGCTCTTCGCTGAGGCCACAGCACGTCCAGATAAGCCTCTCTCTGTGAGTGAATATGCCCGTATGCGTGCAGATGTCCGCGGTGAGACCCCGGCCAGTAGGCATGGGGATAGTGGGACAAGAAGACTTTATGGGTGCCGCCACAGACCTTTAAGACGAGTGTGTCGTAGGTTTGTTTGAAACCGCGAGAATAGTTAGCACGATCGTGATTGCCCACAATTAAGAACTTGTGAACACAGTTGATGCGGGCCATGTACTCAGCGCCGTGATGCCAAGCAACGTCCCCTAGATGGTACAGGCGATCCTTCACCTGTACATATTTGTTGATCTGGTCGATGAGATGGTCATCGTGATCTTCAATATTGTCAAACTCTCGCTTTGGCATCTTGCCATTGATTACGGCCTCATGTCCGAAATGGGTATCAGAGATGAACCAAGTTTGCAAGACGGTCCTCCACGAAGGATCACCATTCCAATCGAATGGCTAGATAGTGATTGTGCCTGAGCCTTTTAACATTTCCAAACATGTTAACGACGCGCTTGCGTTTATTCCACGTCGTCACTAGATAGACGCCATAACCAGCGTCGACTAGACACTGGCATATTCGTCGAAGGTTATGAGGACTGGGCCAGTTCCGGAACTTGCCTACTCGAAACAAAGCATAGGAGAAGGAGTCATCCTTGGACTCCAGCCATTCCTCAATCTGGTCAAGCTCTTCTCGAAGCTGCTCTCTGCGCAGTTGTTCAGCTGTCTTCATTTCCAGCGTTCTCCATCGTCCATGCTGCATACTCTTCGGGCATGCACTTTGCACACGGCCGGTAACCGGCCGCCTTTGCTGTTTCTTCGTCCTTGAAGAAAACTCTATGCTTTATGTAGTTGCCTCGTGCCAGATGACGGATGGCTGATTCACAACCTAGACGGCCATAAATCTTCAACCTACGATGCCCACCAAACTTACCCGGCTCTTTGCTACGGTATTCTTGGTTGTTCTCGTCACGAAGCTTGTACATGTCGATGATTGTCTCCGAAGGTTTCGTTAGTTCCACCCAGTGCCGGAAAAGCTGGAAGTTTTACCTCTAGGTCCTTCTGGACCAGCCGGCCCCGCATGACCGCGCGGGCCCATGGGCCCCCGCTCTCCAGTCTTACCCTGGGCAATTAGCGGGCAACGTCCCGCTATTATCTCCATTATAAAACTAACGAACATGAGGGACACAAAGATCAGCTGAACTAGCGCTGTGACGTTGTAGATGTACGGGTCATCGAGCCCCATCATCCTGATGGTCATATGGGTCTGAACAGCTATGCCGGTCAGCATCCCAAGGATGCCGCCGACAATAGAAAACTTCTTCAACATGGTTCGCACTCGCTTTCTGGGAATATTCTGGACTGTGTGGCTGTATCCACTACACAGGTGGTATCTACTGTGAAGCCGTCTCGTTTGAGACACTGCCTATACGTCAGTAAGACGTTATCATACTCGTTGAACTGTGTACCGATGACAGTCGACCACATGCCGCGATCGCACCACTCAATATGGTACCGCTTCTTCTCGCCAGTCATTTTCGCCCAAACTTTACTTGTTTGCCCGGCTAATCGAATAACACAGGAGCATAGTCAATTCGAATGTACAGCTCAGATGGCGCTGGACTAGTGTCCAATACCATCGAATTGAAATCCATCCAAATCTTGTTTTCGCCGCTTACGGACTCGTAAGGAAATCCCGGCATAGAGTAACTAGCCGCGTACCTAGCAATAATGCTGGGAATTATCACTGATCCCGTGCCTGCAGGCACCACTAGGTGTTTGTTTGCAGGATTAGCGTTGTCGAAGTTTGCCGGGTCTTCGTTATACACGTTGACCGGAAACGTTGGCGCATCATACGCCGTAGAAACTCGCACCCCCAGTATTTGACACTTACTAGGGATGTCTAGCTCGACCGTATCTACTGTTGCAGGGGCTGCGACTGAGGCTTCTGTGTATTGTTGTGGCCCGCCATAATTGCCAACCACCTCTCCAGCAACACCGACGTCAAGGATATCCGCATTGAACGATGTTTGCTCAAAGTAGATCCTGAGGGCCTCCGACTCCATAGGGTTGAAAGCCTGCCCCCCGTCTTCTGATGTCTCGCCTACTCCAGAAGACAGAGCTATCCCGTCCAGCAAAAGTCCAATAATAACATTGTTCAGATCAAAGCCATCGCCGCGGTCTGTGTGTCTAACCTCGCACTCAACATCGCTATCGGTACGGGTACGCTGGCCGACGTTCAAGCTATGAACACGACTGCCATCAGGCCAGTTCATAGAATACTGGGTATCGTTGGTGTCAATATCCAGCGAAAAGATTCTTTTGAATGGGATTGTCATTAGTGATGCGCCGGAGTGTAAGCGATTCGGACCCCGTAATAGTGGTCGGAGCCTGTGTCCGAGAATTGTAACCAGATTCGCCCTTCTTCGTCACCTTCAGCAGGCTGACTTACATAGGGGTAGCCATTTCGTGCGCACCATAAATACGCGCTACCCAGTGTCACATCCCCAGTATCGTTGGCTACGGTCGTTATTGGCGCCAATACTAGATGCTTGTTTGCCGGATCATTGGCGTCGAAAGCAGCCGGGTTTCGATCGTATAGGCGCAAGGTGTCTACCTCGACCGTGCCCTTAATTACGGCAACCGACTTTATAAAGCACCTGGGAGGAATGGCCACCTCGATAGGGTCTGGCGTACCCCCTCCACCGGTTACTTCGCTTTCATGGATGACAACACTTGGGATCATTTGCCGAACTCCGCGGACCTGCTCGATATTGTCAGATCAACACTGCCAGAGGCGAGGCCCGTCACAGTCACCCACATTGAGTCTTTTCCGGCTTGCGGGGGGCTATCTTCCTGATTTACGAAGGGCACACCCTCGGAACTGAAGAATGATCCTACTCCGGAAGTTACTGAGATGGCCGGCATTATCCGGTGCGCTGCGGCGTTTACTCCGCCCGTAGCTGCCGGGTTCTTGTCATACAGCTGCACAGTGAAGCTGTCTGTACCGCCGCCAAGCTGGGACACGCGTACCCCTGTCAGGAACACGCGGTTGGCGTAACTGATCTCGAACGTTTGCGGATTTGACGCTACGGTCAAAGTCTCGCTCTTTTGATATGGAACAGCCAAGATGCCCTCCTATTAGGTGGCATCCGCCGAATCGAGGCCAGGATCGCCAAGATCCTCGATTGTCGATGGTTCCACCGTCTTCTGTCTCATGTAAAGGACTAGGTCCCCCAAGGACTCGAAGGTGTTTCTCAACACGTCTTCGAGTTCCGGCAAATCTGCCTTGCCATACCGGTCCATGAACTCTTCATTATGCCAGTAAAACTTGAACAGAAGCCGTCCGATGCGGTCCAACGCCTTGACGACGTCTGGGAGGTATCGGTCGACCAGCAAGTCTTGTCTAGTCGCCTTTAGAAGAGAAGAGAACATAGAGGTGTCAAACACCTCTTTCTTACCAGCACGGCCCATAGCCATGGCACCCTGCACGGCATTGTCGTCTTTTGTCTTCCAGTAATTGTATTCCTCTGGGTCAGTTAGACCCGCCTGCAATTCTGGTACAGACTGACGATACTCGTCTGAAACAACGGTAGGGAGGCTTTGATGCGGCCCAACCGCCGTATCCGTCATGAACGCAGGAGGGATTGCAGGGGCCGATGGCCCCGGCCCCAATGCTTTCTTGACTCGCAGCTTAATGGCCCCGTCTCGACGCTCTGCGCGCTTCAGGACCTCTGTAGCTGCCTTCTCCCTCAAGCCCCAATCCTTTACCAGGGAGAACAGGGCCGACTTGTAGGTCATGGGCTCACTGCTGTTGATGTAGACCTCACCATTGCGACCGAGAACTTTCAGAGCAGACGTCTTTTCGGTGATGAACATCTGCAGGTCTACAATAGAGCCCGGCTGAATTGGATTTCGGTCAGCCTTCTCTGCTGGAGTCTCTGGTTCAGGATACCCCCACTTGTCGATCTTTCGCTTGTCCAGTCTAACTACCTTGGAGTCCTCGGGAACAAACAGCTCACCGTTGTTTGACTTGAAGGAAGAGCCTGGATTACGCAGGCGTACGATTGGGTCGCCTTGGCCGAAGTAAGGCGCGTGAGCCGGCCCTTCGCCGTAACCCGTGCTTCGGTGGCCCGGCGGGTGTGTAATGTGGTCTAAATGGGGCTGCACGTGCAGAACACCATCTTGGTGCTTCCCTATGACGATGAACGGTACAGATCCTGAGGTACCGTTTACAACAACATAGGTGCCACCTTCCTCCATATCCGAGGTGCTGCTCCCAGTATCGGCCCAAGCTTCGAACTCTTGCCTCGGGTCCTCTTTATCGCTGGAGGGTCGCACAAAAATGGACTGCGGGGTAGCGTTGATGTACTCTCGGCGCCCGCCCGCTGACGACGGGTCCAGAACAACTGCAAAGCGCTCACGGCCATCCACGCTGTGTGGATCCATAATGACAGCTAGGCGACGAAATGTTCCTGGCCGCACCAACACGTCGTAGATACCAGTCTCCGTCGGATTCTGCAAAGTCTGGGCTGCATTCGTGTCAAAAACCACAGACACTTCTTCAGCGTTACGGTGGTCTTTGATGAGGTATTCTTTGCGCAACAGTTCCGCCCGTTCATCCTCATTGAGATCGGCGGGAGGTTGATCCTTGTTGACGGTCTTGATTACATCGTCATAGACCACAATCTCAACAGGATCGCGGGAGGCAGCCGACTTCTGCACAGGCTTTGCCGTAATTGGGGCGCGGCGGATAGCTGCTGTTTTGTTTCGCCAGTGGTCAGAAGCGGCCTTCAACACGCCGGCACCGTAGGCCTGCTTTAGGACATGCTCCCATTGAGGGAACTCGCGACAGAGCTTGTCTGTGGCGCCCCACAGCTGCTTGTCAGCCTTTAACAGGTCTGGGATATGTACACGCTCGTCCAGACCAGCGAATTTGTCAGTGCAAAACCCGTCGAAACCACATGCCGCCCATACCGGCATAAAGTCCTCAAGCCACTTAGGGATATTGGGTCGTTGCTGGTCAGACCCATACTTGTGTGTACCGGGCGGTCGACGAAGCTCGTCGAAGTTGGGCTCGCGAATACCCAACTCGGTTCTCGAATACGGGGTGCTCTCGCCCAAGATACTGGGCTTGCGGCTGAGTAGGTAATTGATCCAGTTCTCAGCCAGCGGAACAAATGTATCACTTGACTTGACGTACAGAAGCTCGTGGCCTTTGAGCTTACCGTTAATGAAGAAAACGGGGGCGTAATACCACTCATCCCCGGCTTTGAACCCGAAGATGCCCGAGGCCTTGTAATTGTCTTCTGTCTTATCGACTAGCTGAAACCCGACGATGTAGTTCATCAAGCCGGGAGCCTTG
>CAYGNZ010000002.1:0-3976 GCA_964351345.1 uncultured Bdellovibrionales bacterium
TCTGATGCGGAAGAGGCGTATGAGAAATCCCTCAAACTCGACCCGAATATTGCGATACACCAAAACAATCTCGGCGTTATCTTAGAGAGACAAGGACTGTTGATCCGAGCGAAAGAACAC
The DNA here is from genome assembly GCA_964351345.1 of uncultured Bdellovibrionales bacterium. Lineage (GTDB taxonomy): Bacteria > Bdellovibrionota_C > UBA2361 > SZUA-149 > SZUA-149 > SZUA-149. Next base: position 121 of record CAYGNZ010000002.1, read on the forward strand.
TACCAACTCGCCGCCTCTCTTGAGAATTCGCGACCTGCCTTTCGCGAAAACCTTCAACGGGTTTCTAATGCGATTAAGGAAAAAAGGTAGCCTCAATGCCCTGATAATTGCGCATTAATGAGTCGCACCCATTAATGAATCGCATCTGAGGGCATGTAGAACAGATTAAAGCTCGGGATACTCACATCCATAAACTCTCCCCCCTCCGTTTGGAAAGTATAGGTGCCATGCATGGATCCCACCGGATCAACGATTACCGTGCCGCTGGTGTATTCGTATTCTTCGCCCGTTTGCAGCAATGGTTGCTGTCCAACAACTCCCTCTCCCTTTACATCAGCGATTTGCCGCCCGCCGGAGATAACAATCCAGTGTCGATTAATTAGCTTCACCGCCTCTGAGCCAAAATTTCTAATACGAACGGTGTAGGCGTAGGCATACACGGACTGATCCAAATCGGACTCTCGCTCCAGAAATTCAGGAAAGACTTCAACTAAAATCTCTCCTGTTTTTTCCGAATACACTTCTCTTCGTCTTTGTTCCACATCCATGCCAAATCTATCCCTAAACCATTGCCTACGTATCGATGAATTCTAATCCAGTGTTAGAGAAACGCTAGCATAGCTACCACGCAGCACAAACCAGATACTCGCTCCAAACTCGTACGGAGGCTCTGTTAAGCCTGTTCTTGGCGCAGAGAGAAGATATTCCTAGTATAATGCAGAGCAAACGCTTGTGCTGTGTTACCTTAGAGGCGTCGAGACACTCCACCCTAAAACTCTAGAGTGGCTGCCAGCCCTTACCCTTCGTCATTGGTTTGCGTTTAGGCTGCTTCTGCTTTGGCGCTGTCTGCAAAGGAGCGGAGCGAGAGACAGTAGGTTTCGCCCCGAGAATATCCCCTTGGCGAAACGCCACAGTACCGCGAAGCGTTTGTTTGGGCACGGGACGGTCCCCTTTGTAGTAGGTCACGGCTTGTACTTTGCCGTTTGGAAAATAGCTTGTCCACTTGCCCTCTTTCATACCAAGGCGGTAATGACCGGCACTTTTCTTTTTCGAGTCCGCATAATACTGAATCCACCGACCATCCTTCTTCCCTCGGCCGTAACTACCATGGGAGGTTCGCACTCCGGTGACATCGAAAAACTCAGCATTGCCGTGGCGAAGATCGAGGCGATACTCTGCTCGGCTTTTGACTCGACCTGCTTTATCGTAGAAGGTCCAGATCCCATGCTTCATGCCATTGGCATAGGTCCCCTTCTCCTTAAACTTGCCGTTTGGATAGTATCTCTCAAAAGCTCCATGCTCCTTGTCTGCATGGTAGCTACCTTTCTCTTTAAGATTTCTGTTTTGATACCACTCAGTCGAGTTTCCTTCACGGGCGTTGTTCACAAAAAACTTTTCCGACTGAGGGTTTCCATTTTGGTAATATCTCGACACTCGCAGGATATCACCCTGAAGTAAGTAGCGGACTTTTGGTTTTTTGTTTGGCCAGTCTTCCCCGATATGTTCGGTAGAACTGCCATCATATTTTGGCGATTCACAAAACTCGGGCCGACCATTGGCGTCTACTTTCCCACGAGGTAGAAGTCCGGGCGGACAGCCAGACTTATCGAGCTTTACTTGTTGGGTTGGTTTTCTTAAAGAGTTCGCACGTGCGCGCTTCTCTAATTCAGATTTCAACTCCTTACATCCCCCGAGGATGCAGACGAGAAGAATGAGAGTAAATAAATGTCGGACGCGCTTTTTCAAGGCTCAATAACCGGCTAAATTGGGATAATTGGTTGTAACAATTCTAGTTATTCCTGCGCACGCTTCCTTCGTGACCTCTTGGGGTTCAAAGGCCTGAAAACTCATTTATTTCGTGCTCAGGAGCCGATTCCTCAGGAAAAGCTTGTTTCTCTCCGATAGTACTGAATAGGCATTCGCCACACATTGGGCTTGCTCGTCCGGCAAGCACCGTGTGCGTGCAGGGCTTAGAGAGCGTAGGGAAAAGAAGCGTGCATACCGTCACAGAGAAGTTAGAGAACTGGGTTCGAAGAATCAGCGAACAGGATATGCCTGTGTTCGCACACACCGCGACGGCGATTTCTTGCGCCTCAGACGAAGCGAGCGCTCCCGCATCCCTTGCCCAAATCATTCTTCAAGACGCGAGTCTCACTTCTCATGTCTTGCGACTTGCCAATAGCGCCTACTACAGCTCAGGCAATGAAGCGCTGAATACGATTAGTCGTGCGATTATTGTCCTAGGATTTGTAAGAATACGCTCAATTTGTCTCTCAGTTGCAACCGTAGATGCCCTCTCGAATCATGGTTGTCGTGATGAGGTCGAAGCAGTAATGTCCTCCTCTTTTCACGCCGCAATAATTGCTGAACTCCTCGCCGAACTCACGAACGATGAATCGCCAGAAGAGGTCTTTGTCGCCGCACTCCTTTTTCGAATCGGCGAGCTTGCCTTTTGGTGCTTTGCAGAAAAAGAGCGTCAACAGCTCGTGCGTACTCAGGAGCAAAGTGAGCTGGAGAGAGGACGAGCAGAAACTCAAGTGCTTGGCTTTCGGCTCAAGCAGCTCAGTGCCGAGCTTGTTCGGGAATGGAAGCTTAGCCCTCTACTCCAAGATGCATTCCGCAGAGGAGTGAATAGCTCCCCCTCCAGATCACAGCTAATAATTCTTGGCCATCGCCTCGCCGAAGCGGCTCTTGGAGGTTGGGAGACTGACGAATTTAAACAGGCGCTTTATAGCACGGCGAATCGTTGTAATATCAAAGCCGAGTCTTTGCTGCCGCTACTCTGGAAAGCAAGTGACTCCGCGCGGCTGCGAGCGTCGGATTTCGGTGGTGCCTTGGTCAGCTCAAGAATTCCTCAATCGCCCAATCCAGTTGCTGAGGACTCCTCTACCCCCAGCGAAGAAACTCAGCCGGACGCCACGATTGAGCCTCAAGAACAGACGGCAGAAAGCTCAGGCATTTGTCCACTGCAACAACTTCGTTTGCTCAGAGAAATTGCGATGCAGATAGAAGAATGCGGCAACCGCATCTCTTTGCTCACTATGATCCTTGAAGGAGTATACCGAGGAGTTGGCCTTCAGCGAGTGGCATACGTCGCTATTGAAGGACGTGAAGAAGAGATCGTGCCGACATTTAGCTTAGGCTGCAAAATTTGTGACTTCGATATGACGTTCTGGAGAGAGCTACTTGTGGCTATCCGCTCCGAACCCGAAGCATCAGACTCAGAACCATGCTGCCTCTGGGTCACCGGGAGCAAAACGTCCTACCCTGTCGTAGCGCAAGGCAGTGATTATTTCCTCGCCACCGTGGTCGAAAATGGACGAATTAGTGGAGTCATTTTCGGTGACCGAAGTAAAGCCACCGAGGCACTCGACCAAGAGAATTTTGCTGCCTTCAAACATTTCGCACTTCAAGCCACGCACGGCCTTCAGTATCTTCGCACGCGACAGTAAGCCAGACTAGGCTTCCTGCGCATCGCTTGTTTGTGCTTGTTCTTGTTCAGAAAATTTTTGGTAGAATTTCATCACTTGCTTCACGTAGCGCTTCGTTTCGCGGTACGGAGGGACTCCTCCGTATCGTCGCACCTTTTCAGGACCCGCGTTATAGGCCGCCAAGGCATGCTCTAGAGAGGGAAAACGTTTCAGTAGCGTCGCGAGGTATTTCGCTCCGCCATGTACATTCTCTCGCTCTGAGGCAAGGTCTTGTACCCCCATTTCTTTTGCAGTGCCCGGCATCAACTGCATGAGGCCGCAGGCCCCTGCGGAGGAGACGGCATCGGCATCGAAATTACTCTCGCGGCGAATGATCGCCAGCACGAGATCGGGGTCGACAGGGTAGCGGTTTGGGGAATACTCGA
>CAYGNZ010000002.1:3986-24910 GCA_964351345.1 uncultured Bdellovibrionales bacterium
GAACGCGCTCTCGATTTACATCTGGATTCGGCCGCAATCACCGCGAGCACTAAATTGGAATCGACGAAAAACCGCTCACTAGCCGCAAGGGCATGCTCATGTACATCATTGATCCGCTGCAAGCCCTCTGAGGAATTCGCAACGCTAGGACAAAGCGAACCAAGCACGACGCGTTGTTTCTCTAAGGTGCCAAAGTCACTTACTCCAAAACTCAAGCCGAGCACGACGGCAAACACAAGGAATCCAACACTCAAAGAGAGTGTTGCTTCTCGGACCGCAAAGCGAAGCAGCGTATAAGTAATTCGCAGTATTCTCATCTACAATTTGGAAAATGGCGCAAGATGCGCGCTGGTTTTCTTGGGCAGAACTATAGCCCACCGAGCCTTAGACGTACAGCTCAGATTTTAATTCGAATATTTTTTCTAAAATAATCGGGAGGTTCCGCGCTGATTTGATCGCAGCCCGATACGAACCGTAAAAACCCGCAGTTTAAAAGTAAAGAATAAGTGCCACTTGTACGCAGCCGATGAAAAATCCTAATACTCCGCCGAGTATTTCGATAAAACGAAACTCTCGCTTCATAATGGCATTGAGCATCTCCTCAAGACGCTCACCGGAGAACCCACTCACTTTCGCTTCGACAATTCCTCTCACATCGAGATCTTGTTCTAAGCGGCCTTGAATTTTCTCCAACATGCCGTCAATCAGTGGCGTGAGTAAGCCCATCACGGTATTTTTCAGTGTCTCAACCAGCTCCGCATTGAGCACCATCGCAAGCATAGGTATTTGTTTTGGCAAGTCTTGGGTGATCATTTGCTCAACTCTCGGCGCAATAAAGTCTAACATCTCAGTTGAGTGGCTGGCTGCTTTAAGTTTCTCGATCACTTCTTCCGCAGAGAACAACTCCGTAGCAACCACATCCCCCAGCTTCGCAGCTAAGACATCCTGACGTTTGGGAAACACTCCCTGAATTGGAAATCCGAGCACTCGTATTTCTTCCCGCGGATGGAACAACATTTTTACGGCAAGGTAGTTAGTCAACCAGCCAATGAATGCAGCAATAAGAGGGAGGAATAGTAGCGTTGGATTATCAGAGAGCATAAGGAATTTCGCTCAAGACTGCAGGGAACACCGTGAGTAAAGAGCGGAAGTCTATAAATTCAGTTTTTAACTGGCAAGCTAGTTTGCATTCCAAAAAGGCAGGAGCATCAGACTCTGGCAATAACTGATAAATTTCAACGGTCTATTGTCGGCCCCTTCACGCTCACTTTGTGAGCTTCTAAACCTCTGCTAAGCTCTAGCTCAGTCAGCAACATTTTCAATCCCTTAAGGAAACCGACCACATGAGCCTCAGCAATTTCTTTTCACCTCCTCGCCTGCATCCGTTTGTACGGCGAATGTTTCGCTGCCTGTTGTTGCTCATTATGCTCTCGTACGGTTTTGTCGCTTGCTCCGGACTGCGCTCGATTCCTCCCGAGGTTGCGGTAGTCGATCTGCGTTTTGAAAACGTGACGCTGCTTGAAACAACAGCGCTTTTCTCTCTCAGGATCGATAATGAAAATCCCTACCCGCTAAAAATTTCCGGCGCCTCGCATCGAATCTACCTCAACGATAACTACGTCGGTAAGGGCTTAGATGATCAAGGTTTCACTGTCCCCAAACTTAGTTCGGTAAAAAAGGACTTGCGAGTTCACATCAGCAACTGGTCTCTGATTACAAACGCACCATCGATGGCAAAAGAGGATACCCTCAGCTACCGAATCGAGAGTACGCTGTATTCTGATGATCTTGGATTCGGGAGACAAAGTGTGAGCGACTCCGGCACGCTTGACCTGAAAAAGATCTCTGAAGTTGGCAGCCGAAATTTTCAACCGAGTAACAAACAGCTCGGCAATTAGCGGAAGAAGCCTAGGACCTCATGAATGCTAAGCCCCGTGGCTTGAAAAAGTAGGTAGGCAATCGCCACACCTAGTATCAATCCGAGATAGGCACTCTTTTTGATTGACCAGGCAAGTGCCGTGAGCGCTGCCATGATCACGGCAAACCAGTAGAAAAAATCGACATAGGTAAATGAGCCCATTGTTCCTCCCTTAAATATCGGCCGCAAGGCAACAGCGGCGACTGATTACTTTCCTTTGCCGAGAGATCCCAAAATACCTCGAATCAGCTGCCGACCCACTTGTGAACCAATACTTCGTGCAATTGATTTGAAAAATGCCTCTGAGACACTTTGGCGATTACTGCCTTTCTTCGCCTCAGTTTTCTCCTCTTCTTTCGCCGCCGCTTCACGCCGCTTCGCGAGAAGTTCAAACGCAGACTCTCGGTCGACGGCTTTGTCGTATACCCCTTTCAGCGGCGAACGGCTCACTAACGCTGTTCGCTCTTCCTCTTCAAGCGGGCCAATTCTGGACTCAGGTGGCGAAACAAGCACGCGCTCGACTATTCCTGGTTTTCCTGATTCATCCAGACAAGAGATCAGTGCTTCACCTACGCCCAAATTGGTGATCGTCTCCAAGGTATTAAGCTCTGGATTTTGTCGAAACGTTTCAGCCGCTGCCTTCACTGCCTTTTGATCACGTGGAGTAAAGGCTCGTAAGGCGTGCTGCACCCGATTTCCAAGCTGTGCTGCAACTTCATCGGGAACATCGAGGGGATTTTGAGTAACGAAAAATACGCCAACTCCTTTGGAGCGGATCAATCGAACGACCTGTTCAATTTTCTGTAGAAGCGCTTTGGGGGCATCATCGAAGAGCAAATGAGCCTCGTCAAAAAAGAACACCAGACGAGGAATCTCTGGGTCTCCAATCTCTTCGAGCTCTTCAAACAGTTCGCTCAGCAACCACAAGAGGAAAGTGCCGTAAAGACGAGGGCTGTTCATCAAGGTCGTGGCATCAAGGAGGCTTATCACCCCTCGCCCAGAGAAATCTTTTTGCAGGATACTCTCAATCCTCAGCGCAGGCTCACCGAAAAAAACATCGCCGCCTTCTTCCTCAAGCACCAGCAGGCGCCGTTGAATCGCACCAATGCTGGCGGAATGAACATTGCCATACTTCTTTTGTACCTCATCACTGTTCTCTCCCAACCACTCAAGCATGGCACGCAGGTCTTTTAAATCCAGCAATAACAGCCCCTGATCATCTGCAATGCGAAACGCGATATGGAGCACCCCGTCCTGAGTATCGTTCAGTCCTAGCAAGCGACTGAGAAGCAAGGGTCCCATCTCTGAGATGGTGGTTCGCACTGGATGCCCTGTCTTACCAAAGACATCCCACAGCAATACCGGTGACCCTTGGGGGCTATAGGAAGTAATGCCGATCTTTTCAATTCGCTGCTGTACTTTCGGATGAGGAGCAGCAGCCGCAGAAATGCCAGAAAGGTCGCCCTTCACGTCTGCAGCGAACACGGGAACACCGAGCCTCGAGAATCCCTCGGCAAGTACTTGTAGAGTCACTGTCTTACCCGTTCCAGTAGCGCCGGCAACAAGACCATGACGATTTGCCATGTCTCCGCGGAGGAAGACCTGCGGCATTGCCTCATGGCCGGTTCCACCTAAAAGGATTCGCTTCGATTCGTCGCTCACAAAATTCCTCGGGGTATCTGGATTAACATTGAGTACTGTTCTGGGCATGGGCTACCGAAGCACAGTCGGGCCACTGCTTGAACACCAAGCTGACCCTTGGCGGGCAGTCTGTCAACAAACTCCCTACTCCCCAGCTCGACAATTCAAAATCTCTACGCTTCATTGGCGAAGCCGGTGAGATTTCCAACAGAACTCTACAGAGAGAAAAGATTTATTGTCTAGCTATTGTGGGTTCGAAACACTATTCTCTAGCCAATTGGGTCGAAGAACGCTTCCTGGGAAGTAGAGCGAGGAGGCGCTGAAATCAGCGGATCTGCGAAAAGGAGATTTAATAATGCCATGGTGGATATGGGTAATTGGCGGCCTGCTTTCGCTCAGTGCTGAGATATTTATCCCAATCGATTTCTATCTTTTCTTTGTCGGCATTGCCGGAATCATTACCGGAGTTCTGACCTATTTCGGTCTTATTCCGGAAGCGTGGATGCAGTGGGTAAGTTGTGGGGTGCTCTCGCTGATCCTCTTACTCTCTGCACGACGGCGTCTCCTTGAGTATCTGCATGCAAATGGCGTCGAGCGCGCACCGGAATTAGAGGGCGAAATAGTGACGGTCGTAGCGACTATTCCGCCGGGTGGCACTGGAAAAGGAGAGGCTCGCGGAACTCGTTGGAATGTAATTAACCGATCAGAAAATCCGCTTACTGCGGGACAGTCATACACGGTCGCCAAAAGCGAAAGCCTATCACTAGTAGTAGAGGAATCTTAACAGCAATCAAAAAACGAGCGTTTTCAACGGGAGCCGGTTTGGCTAAATCTTCCGCCACTGATGACGCTTACAGAGGAGGAAACCATGTCTGAGTTTATGGGCGTTGCGATAGTACTTTTTGTCCTTATCGTCATCATCATTTTTAAAACCGCGGTTGTTGTCCCTCAACAATATGCCTATGTCGTTCAACGCTTAGGTAAATACCACCGCACGCTCGGTGCTGGTTTTCACATTCTCGTTCCCTTCATCGACGTCATCGCCTATCGCCATACGCTTAAAGAACGGGCGGTAGATATCCATCGGCAAATTTGTATTACTCGGGACAACGTTCAAGTTGAAATTGACGGGGTCCTCTACATCCAAGTGCTGGACCCCGAGCGGGCGTCGTATGGAATCTCTAATTACGAATTCGCGATATGCCAACTCGCTCAAACCACCTTGCGTAGCGAAATCGGTAAAATTGATCTCGACCGGACGTTTGAAGAGCGCGCTCATGTGAACGTAAGTATCGTTGAAGAAATCGATAAAGCGGCAACTCCTTGGGGAGTAAAAGTTCTGCGCTACGAGATTAAGGACATTAACCCTCCCGAAGACGTTTTAAGCGCAATGGAGAAACAGATGCGCGCTGAGCGGGAGAAACGAGCAACGATTTTGGACTCCGAGGCTGCCCGAGACTCGGAAGTGAACCGAGCTTTGGGACATAAACAAGGAGTCGTCTTAGCGAGTGAAGCGCAAAAGCAACGACAAATTAACGAAGCGCAGGGAGAGGCTGAAGCAATTCTTGCTATCGCAAACGCGACTGCAGAAGGGATTGCAAAAATAGCGACTGCCGTTTCCGCCCAAGGTGGAGATCAAGCAATGGAGTTACGAATTGCCGAGCAGTACATTGCCCGCTTTGGTGAAATCGCCAAGAGTGGAAATACCGTAGTGCTTCCAGCAAATCTTGCTGATGTTGGCTCAATGATAGAGCTTGCACGAGGACTCCTTAAAGACCGGAAGAACGTAGCGAACTCGTAGCGCTACCGAATTTCGCTTTTCTCGATACCGCGATACCTTTTTTGCTGCGTAGCTACTGGCGATCGATCACGGCTTGTGAGAGTGTCTATTTTTTGCAGAGCCCTGCCCCGCAAAACTCTGCAGATAACTGAGCAAGCCGACTGGGACTACCCTCTTGCCTTGCTCGCGTCGAAATAACCACAGTGACCTCTAAGGGATACAATGAGCGATACGACCGTAATTTATAGTATGATGGGTGTGGGAAAGATCTACCCGCCGAAACGACAAGTATTGCGAGATATTTCTCTTTCCTATTTCTACGGCGCGAAAATTGGCGTACTTGGTCTCAATGGCTCGGGAAAAAGTACGCTTCTTAAGATTATGGCCGGAGAGGAGAAAGACTTCATCGGCGAGGCCCACCTCTCCGACGGTTATACCGTCGGTTATCTCGCGCAGGAGCCCGAGCTTGATCCCGACAAGACCGTCAAAGAGGTTGTCCAGGAAGCCGTTCAAGAGGCTGTGGATTTGCTCGCCAGATTTGAGGAGGTCAACCTCAAGTTCGCAGAAGAGCTCAGCGATGCCGAAATGGAAAAAGTCACCGAAGAACAGGCGAGTCTCATGGAGAAGCTCGAAGCGCTTGATGCCTGGTCACTTGATGACAAGTTAAATTTCGCCATGGAGGCCCTTCGCTGTCCCCCAGCAGATCAGCTCGCCTCAACGCTCTCTGGGGGAGAACGTCGCCGAACCGCGCTTTGCCGACTACTGATTCAGGAACCAGACATCTTGCTGCTTGATGAGCCAACGAACCACCTGGATGCAGAATCGATTCAATGGCTCGAACGCCACCTTCAGGAATACAAAGGCACCGTCATCGCCGTAACGCACGACCGCTATTTCCTTGATAATGTCGCAGGCTGGATTTTGGAACTCGACCGCGGCCACGGCATTCCCTGGAAGGGAAATTACTCCTCCTGGTTAGAGCAGAAGCAAAATCGTCTCGCGTCTGAAGAAAAGGCTGAGCAGAAGCGCGTCAAAACTCTCCAACGAGAACTGGAATGGATTTCGATGGCACCGAAAGCGCGCCATGCAAAAAGCAAAGCTCGTATTTCCGCCTATGAAAACTTGCTCAACCAGAAGACCGAGGCACTTGCCAAAGATTTACAAATCTTCATCCCCCCTGGGCCTCGCTTGGGCGATAAAGTTTTGATTGCTGAGAACATCTCTAAATCCTTTGGCGATAAGCTCTTGTATAAGGACCTGAGTTTTTCATTACCTCCTGGTGGTATCGTTGGAATCGTTGGCCCAAACGGAGCGGGAAAAAGTACCCTGTTTAAACTAATGACTGAGGAAGAACAGCCCGATCAAGGTTCGTTTGTGACAGGCGAAACGGTAAAGCTCGGCTATATGGAGCAGAGCCGCGATGCCCTCGACCCTGAAAAAACTGTCTGGGAGGTCATTTCGGATGGACTTGATCTGGTGACGCTCGATGGGCATGAGGTCAATTCCCGCGCATACGTTGCTCGCTTTAACTTTAATGGTTCAGACCAGCAGAAGCGAGTTTCTGAACTCTCAGGTGGGGAGCGCAATCGAGTGCAACTTGCACTGCTACTCAAATCAGGCGCGAACGTCATTCTCCTTGATGAGCCGACCAACGATTTAGATGTAAACACTCTCCGAGCCCTCGAGGAGGGGTTAGAGAATTTCGCTGGCTGCGCGGTGGTCATTACTCACGACCGATGGTTCTTAGATAGAATCGCAACCCACATTCTCGCCTTTGAGGGGGACAGCGAAGTGGTATGGTATGATGGTAACTATAGTGAATACGAAGAAGACCGTCGGCGCCGTCTCGGGGCTGAAGCCGATACTCCAAAGAGAATACGCTACGCAAAAATCGCTCGGTAACAGCGGCTGAAGAACCGCAACCTCTTCCACAAAAAAAAGCTGCTGTAGCCACCACGGCGCAATGGTGACTACAACAGCGAGGAGGTAAGGATGCACCAGGTGGTGCGGTACGATTGGAGGAAAAATCTTTCGCAGAGCGGTTCTTCCTAACGAATTTCCTGTTTACTTAACTTAGAACAGTCTCGTTTTTTGAACTCTTTCTTTGCGACAAGTGAGAAGCTAGCAGGCCTTGTTCGATAAATGAAATTAATTATCTCTATACCTATTATTGCCTGGCTCAATGCGCAAACGGGCGTGAATCTTTCGTTTTTTCTCAATTATACGAATTAAACCGCGATCCCGAAAAAAATTGACCCCAGATTGTTAAGCTCCCCCTAGAAACAGTCGACTCAGAGTTCAGGAGAGCTTTGTTATGGACAGTCTTGTCGGCACACTCACGTTAGGTAGTACGGGTTTTGCGATTTTCCTGCTTGCAGTTTTGCTTGTGCGCAGAGATATGCTGTCAAAACGAATCACCAAACGTTTTCGAGCGCTTTCTAACTCTATGCATGAATTTAATTCGAGAGTTCGTGTCGTAGAAACTCATGCCGCAGATTACATGAATTCTCTCGGCCCAGAGGGAAGCCGACTTTTAACAGAACTCCGTGCAAGTATGGATTCGATCAATATGCTCCTTGATGAGATAGGCGCACTCCTTGCAACCCAGGACATCGGCGCTCTTCATGAAGCTTCTCAATTGCTCGACGGCACGCATCCAGAGCAAGTCCGTGAGGTGAGAAACTATGATGGAACAATCTCTCGACGCTACACCCTCCCCGCGAACTGGGAGAATCGTCTTGAAGGAATGATTCAACGTGCAGGCCAAGTTGTCTCTAGCGCCTCAATGAATGCAACCGAAACTGGCATTCCGAAAAGACGCAAAGCACAACCAACCATCTTCAGTCTCATTCGAGCAGGTATCCGTCCCAAAAACGGCCCCTACGGTTGGTAGCCTCAACAAGCTCCAAACACTTTTCCTCTTCTCTCTCGCAATTACTTCGGTAAAATTATCGCAAATTGACAATTAGGCACAGGCCGAGGATATTTAGTGACTCCCGTCTGTTCCCAGCGAATTTGCGCGGTCTACTAGTTACTGAACTACTTAGGACGAGATACAAATCATGAACGTACTAAACTCAATCACTGAGGTAATCGGCAATACTCCTCTCGTGCGACTCAATCGGCTCTCTGAAGGACTTGATGCCGAAGTCCTCCTCAAGCTCGAAAGTCAGAACCCTCTTTCAAGTGTAAAAGACCGAATTGGCCTGGCCATGATTGAAGCGGCCGAGAAAGATGGCTCCTTGACGCCAGAAACCCAAATTATCGAACCTACCAGCGGAAACACCGGAATCGCGCTCGCGTTTGTGGCAGCCGCCAAGGGTTATAAAATTACTTTGGTTATGCCCGAGAGCATGAGTGTTGAGCGTCGCATGATTGTCTCAACCCTTGGAGCAGAACTTGTGCTCACTCCGGCTGAAAAAGGAATGCCTGGAGCGATCGCGAAAGCAGAGGAACTCCTCAGCCAGACAGAAAATGCCTTCATGCCTCAGCAGTTTAACAATCCTGCCAACCCCGATATTCACAGCCGCAGCACTGCTGAGGAACTGTGGGCTGATACGGATGGCAAAATTGACATGCTCGTAGCCGGCGTCGGCACGGGAGGGACCATCACCGGGGTCGCACGAGCCTTGAAGCAAAAGAAGCCTGAGTTTCTCGCAATTGCGGTAGAACCAGAAGGCTCACCCGTGCTCTCTGGGGGCAATCCAGGACCTCACAAAATACAAGGTATCGGTGCGGGTTTCATTCCTCAGGTAGTCCAACGTGAACTCATCGATGACGTCGTCTTGGTCAATGAAGAAGCGGCACAGCAAACAGCGAAGCGTCTGGCCAAAGAGGAAGGCATTCTTTGCGGGATTTCGGCTGCAGCGAATGTATGGGCTGCATTAGAAGTCGCAAAACGTCCTGAATCCAAAGGAAAAACTATTGCGACCGTGATTTGCGACACAGGAGAGAGATATCTCTCGACCTGGCTATTTCAGTAACATTTGCGCTTAGGTGCAGTAGTATTGTAGTTAAACGAGCCCAGGGATGTTACTCATCCCTGAGAAGCTGAGAGATATACCCCTAACACGTACATTACAGGAGACCCTATGGGCCGCGGTGATTCAAGAAGTAAAAAAGGTAAACGCTTTTTAGGTAGCTTTGGCAATTCAAGACCGAGAAAACGAAAGAAAGCGAAGAAAGCCTCAAAGAAGTAGTTCTTCACTACCCTTCGGGGTGACAGCTCTTGCTTCAGTGACAGCTCTTGGCCTTTTGTTGTCGGTAGATACTGTGAGCGATCATTCCCAATAGCACGACGGCTAGTCCTTGGGCGAGCAAGGACAAGTGCGTGTGCGCCATCACACCGTCAGTAGAACTCGGAACTAGCGGGAGGTACGCTCCAAGCGGACCGTAGTCAATAAGAGCGGCAAACGCTAGCGCGACCCCCATGACGCTACTCGCGTAGAGCGCGAGCGCGAAGCTTCCTAGCTCCTTTCTCAGCACTAACATCGTGGTAATGTTTGTCGCAGGCCCTGCGAGTAAAAAAACGAGCACCGCTCCTGCGGGCACACCTTTAAGCAACAACGCGGCGGCAACGGGAGTCGAGGCAACAGAACAGACGTAGACCGGTAGAGAAACAAAAAGCATAATACAGGAGTACGTGAACGGGCTGAGGGAGAGCTGTTCGATGAATCCCGGTGGAAAGGCCGCAGAGATTAGTCCCGCGATGATAAATCCTAGTAACAACAACTTAGAGAAATCATCCAACAGCTCGACAAAACCGAAGCGAATTGCCTTTTTGAGCAAGTCACCCCAGCTACGTTTACCACCCTCCCCCTGCTGCACCTCGCCTTTTTTCCCTTTCGCGCAGCATGACGCTGTCTCCTGTGCTTGATGCTCGGTTAAGGGTTCGTCTTTGACCAGGAAATCCACACTCACTCCAGCAATCACGGCGGAAATGAAGGATGCCAGCGCTCGACTGAAGGCAAGCAAGGGTCCCAACAACACATAGCTGAGGAGAAACGAATCTATTCCAATCTCGGGAGTTGAAACAAAGAAGCTACTCGTTGCACCACGACTGGCCCCAGCTCGACGGAGCGAGATGCCGACCGGAATGACGCTGCATGAACAAAGCGGCAACGGTAAGCCAAGCGCAGACGCTTTCAATACGGATTTCAACCCCGGCTCGGAAATCTGCTTTGAGATAAATTTTGAGCTGAGTAACTCATGGATTAGACCAGCAGCGAGCAAGCCAAAGAGCAGCCAGGGACCACTGAGAACCAGCATCTCCCAAAAAGACTCAAGGAATCGAAAAAAGAATGAACTAAGAAGATTTGCCACTGCAACTATTCTTGTTCGCCCACAGTAGTAGCAACCGGCTCGACAATTTCGGAAACAATATCGAAACGATGATTACCGAGCTGAACGGTATCCGGCTCTTCAGCAGCAACAGGCCCCTCAAGCAGTGTCTTGATCGTCAAGGACTTCAAATAAGAATCAACTTGGGCACGTAGGCCATACCATACGGAGCGTAAGTTACAGGTCGAACTGCCATGACAACGCTCAAGACTCAGAGGCTTCGTTTCACAAATCACCTCAAACGTGCCTCCCTCGGCAGCGAGTAAGACATCGTAGAGCGTGATATCGTCCGGTTCCCGCACCAAGCGATAGCCACCTCGCGGACCACGAACACTCTCAATAATACCGCCCTCTCGTAGTCGCAGCAAAATCTGCTGTGCATACTGGATAGCAATTCCCTGCTCTTCGGAAATTTCAGCGGCATTTGCAACAGGCGATCCGCTGAGAAATTTTTCCCCAAGATAGGTACTGATATGGATGCCGTATTCGCCCCATTGAGTAACGCGCATAGCAATGCCTCGGCTCTTCGAATTTCTTAATTGATTATGAGAGAATTATAGTCGCCTTCGCCCAAACTTCGCAAGTTTGCTACGGCCAAGCGTTTTCTCCCAGGTGGGAGATAAGAATGATATTTCGCAATTAAAACGGGGGGCTGATGAACAAATAGTAGGTCCAAGGAATAATCGCTGCAAAAAGATATACGCAGCTCACCGCGCCCATTGCGTTATTAATCCAAGGCAAGCGTCGAGCAAAAAAGGTAAGCCCAACCACGAGAAGAATCGCGAAGCACTTCACCATCCCGAGGGCAGTGACTGTGCCAAAATCTTCCATTAAAGAGCGAATGAAGGGGTTACCTTCCCATTCAACTCCAAAGCGACTTACGCCCATTGAGGTAAGCACACCATCGAGAGCTTGAAGAAGGCAGAGCAGCGAGCCAAAGACAAATGCTTTATCTGCTGCTCGTAATCTGGAAAGCTCGCCAAACCCTGCCGCTACCGCCACCTGTTCCGTCCTGTTCAGCACCGCTTCCATTTTATCGCCCCGTTCGTTCACAACTTAGTCCTCCACTACAGACTTCCGCATCCACATAGACATATCATGCGGGCGAAGGCGAATACTTCTATCTGGAGTTAAGAACCTAGGACTATTGAGTATTTACTGAGCGATTTGCTGACGCTTTAGCGAGACAGGCAATGAGAAACCGCTATCCCTTGAGAATATAAGGAGTGATTTTAAGGACTTACGTGGCTAATGCGGGAAATGCTTAGTGTGTTCGGTTACTTACGACGATTTGCTTCTCGAGCTCGGTAACTAGCTCAATCAGACGATAACGGATGTCCTCAGCGAGAGAACTAATCAAGCTGCCAGTTTGAGACACAGGACCATCGTAGTCTTCCATGGCGTTTGATAGCCACTCACCTGAGTGCTCAATATGGTCAATGCGCTCTGATAGTTCTTGTAAACGTCGTATGGTATCCATCACCCTATTCCTCTAAAAACGGTAGGAAATTAAGTATCCTTTCAATTATTTAGATGTGAGGCAGGGTTTTCGGTTTCAACAATAAAATCCCAGGTGCCCTCCGCTGGGGAGCGGTAGTGGAGCACTCAGCGACTCGTGAGCGCCTTTACTGGCTACGTACTCCCTTTCTCTGTCGGTAAAGAGTTAAGCGTCCGGAGGGAAACCAGTCCATCTCGGTATCGCACCCGAGCACTAAGCAAACCCATCTTTTTTAGCTTGGCAATCTTCTCTGCTTCCAGGAGCTGCTGCGCGTTTTTATCCTGAGGGGCATAGAGCGCAAGCACGCCCCCCATGTTTTGCAGTAGTGTACCTACTTCAACAAAATCCAGGTAAAACTCGCTGAGGTTATTCTCTTCTGAATAAAGCTCCGAGATTCTCGGCGGCAAGCTAGATTGGAAATTCGCTTCTCCCCCTCCAGCAAGAATCGCCTGGGCGAGTGGCTCTGAGGAGGTAACAAACACCAGATTGTCCTTCTCGGCGAGACTCAAGCCAATCCCGAGAGGACTCATCATCGACTCGATTGTGCTCCCATCTACCAGCGTTTTTTCGGTCCACTGCAAAGAGGCGGTCATCGGCGAGTTTTTTAGTCCCATACTGACGAGGCGCTTTATCGCATCTTTGGTTTTGCTCGGTTCAGAGGTTTCAAGCAAAAACAGCAACTCTGGTATCGGCAAAATCGATTGCCCCACCGGCGCAACTTTTGCAGCAATCGCAAACCGAGATAAGGAACTGAGAAAGGCGAGTCGTTGATCCAAATCACTACCTGCGCCACCAAAACGAGCCGCAAGGCTCAGTTTGAGCTGTTGCAGCATCGCCCCATCAACACCGAGAAAAAGCAGAGGTTTTCCTGGAAGCAAACCTCGAAACTTTGCGCTCTCTAAGGTTGCGCTCGAGGCAGTAAAAAAGGCGGCCGCTTTAGAGGCATCACTGGGCAGTGCGATTAAATCCATCTGCGGTAACTCAGACATGGAGTTACTCAGGCCTACTGCTCGCAGTGGAAAACTCTGTTGCACATCCGCGGCATTCTCCGCCTTCGGTGTAACAAGTCCTGCGACATCGAAATAACCTGTCACAAAGCGATCCGCACTCGATGGGAGAGGCTGCATTACTTGCTTAAAATCTGCGCTCTCAATGACCTTCGGGGCACTTGGAGTTGTTTTTTCCACTACCCGTTGTATTGCCGCTTCAGAGAGGGCCAGTATCGCGATGTCATCGTGCGCGACCGCGAAAAGCTCCCGCTCAACGGTTGCTACGTTGCCAATAGGTGGATTCTTCGCTTGCTGAGGTAAAAGAATTTTTACCCCCTGCTTACCCGCCACCTCTACCTTTGAGCTCGCGTAGCTTGATTTCTCAACCGCTTCGGTCAAGCTACCAATCACCTTGCTTGCCGTTTGCGTTTCGGGCTTAAACAATAAGCCGTGTTGCACCTGAGCATCCCCCGCCCGGTAACTAAACAGCACCGCTTCGGCAAAAATTTGCGCCATGACATTGAGATCTCTGGGGTCAAGATCCGCTGCTGCCAATACATCAAAGACTTGAGTCAATTGAGGGTTCGAATCTGGGAGCAATGAAGTAAGGCTCGCACTCTCTGCCCAAGGTGAGTTGAGCACTCGTTGATACGCGGGATGGGAACCTTGCCAGACGATAAAACCCAAGGAGTCATCAGGGATGCGGCCCAGGAGTTCGCTTTTAAGCGTAAAATCTTCCGCCGCAATCGTTAATTGCTGTTTTGAAGACTCATTGGCGTCGCTGCAACTGTTTGAACACCCAATCAGGGTACAAATCGAAACCAACACCACGGGGTAAAGAACTTTCTTCATTTGGGGGCAAACTCCATCAGCATTCAGTACTGAGAACGGTTTAGGCATAAGGGTTTCTAACATTCCCTTTCTTTCTTATTTTGAATGAAGATACGCGAGAAAAAACGGAGAAACAATGCAAGTTTGCCGATTAGAGATAATTAACAGGCGGCTTCGCCAGAATGTACAAAGATGATGGAAAAATCGCCGCCCAGTTTGGCCGCTTAGAAGGGTCTTTTATACTCCATCAGGGCATCGCCATGCAGCGGATCGAGTCGAAGCATGAGATTATCTGAGAACTTCAATCGAGGTTCAATACCATTATTCGCACTGGCATGAAGCTTAAATTCAATCAGCTCGTCCTTTGTCTCCACAGAGGAAGACTTCTCGCTCGAAGAGGAATGCTCCTCTGAAGAAGTCCCGCGAGTGACATCAAGATCTCCCTTAGAGGAGTTCACCAGTCGGAATGTCGTATAATCTCTCGCCTTGCGAGCGATTCGCACAAGACGTTTGTAGTGTCGCTCCAGGGGTGTTCCGACAATTGCTTTCGATACCGTTCTTGCGGTTTGGAACAGTATCAATTTCTGAGTAAGAGAACTCTGCTCTAGCTCATCAAGCTGCTCAACCTCAACCACGTTCCCCACATAGCCAAGGTAGCCCAAACCGCGATACCCGGAGAATAGCTCGGGATCGTATTTAGATTCGAAGATAATATCATCGACCGTATCTAGACGAAGGTCTTGCGCAAGAGAACCCGTCGTCGACTCCTCCCGACGCACCAGTCGTGAGCTACGTTGCTTATTGCGTAGCGCTTCGTTTGCCTTGGCAGTCGCCTCTTTTGCAAAGAGACGTGGCTGAGCACGTTGAGCGCTGAACTCCTGCGCGGACGCTTTTTGAGATCGAGAGTGGCAGAAGACACAGAGGCTAAGTACTAAAAGCACACGAAGGCAGCCGAGGCTTCCCGATGCACAACTAGCGTGCTGGAATCTCGACGTCACTCGGTGAACTTTACAATGCCTCAGTGGCATAAGAACAGCTCCGCGCATTAGTAATTCAAAACCTTTTTTCAACTCCCTTATAACTCCTATCGGCAGTTACGACGGGTTCGATCCAATAAAACCACCCTTAGATACAAAAAACTTTTGGCGCCCATGCGGTAGCATTCACGCAATTGCTGTTTAAAGCAAGAAAGGCTGCCGACTTATACCTCCTCCGGACACCCAGGATAAGGCATCTCCCGTGCTCCGCCAAGGCATTTCAGCCCCCTTCTTCTCTAAAACAGATGGTGGTGAATCGTCATTCGGGACAATAATCTTTCTACAAATTTTTCACGGGATTCTCTGATTGTATTTAAATTCAATTGGGCTTCTTTTGGCTTGCAACCAAATCAAAATCCAATCATTCTCTAACAATTTTTTGTTCGGGCTCGCACCTGGGGTGGTAATAAAACCGAAGATAAAGCAGGGCAAGAAAATCATAGATTGCATGCAAAAAGACCACGGTCCAAATCGATGCAGTGAGATGAAACACCAGGCCGACATACAAACTGATGAGCGCGTAGAGAACCACGACCGCATAAAATTTCTTCGCCGCCGTACCAAAGTGCATCAGCGCAAATAGTACACTAGAAAGCAATATCCCCAATTCCGTTTGCAGCATTCCGCGGAAAAAGAACTCCTCGCCTACTCCGGCCATCACTGCCACCAAGACTGAAGCAAAAACGCTAAGTTCCTTAGCCAGCGGCCATACTACGGTATCGATAAACTCCTGAAAGCGAAGACCAATCTCGCCGGACCTTGGCAGTAGCCGGAGTAACACAATATTACACGCTGCGAGAAGTAACGCGTGGGAGGCCCCAGAGACGATCTCATCAACATTTGGCATACGCCGAAGGATTTGCGGACCTCGATATGATTGCCAAAGAAAAAACAAACTCAGCAGAATGCCTTCTGACACGAGCGTAAGAACAATTATTTTTCTTTGCGTACTTCCGAACAAGAAACGCATGATGCCGCTCATCAAACCCTTTGAAGCTCCGCAAGACATACCGCAAGGATGCTTTGAAGTTGCCGAAGGGCAACTTCTTGAGCAGGGTTTAGTGCCAATGCGCTGGATGAATCCCCCGAACGCCCGAAACTATCGAGCCGGTAGATAAGATAGTCATTTTCAATGAGTGCGCGCACTGCAAACTGAAGTGTTGTGGTGGTGCTACTTCCGGGATGCTTTGGCGAACCGCGCAAGGCTTGCATATTGAGATGTTCAGCGACGGCGTCGAGAAATTCTGCCTGCTCCAAGGTCTCTCGCTCTAGTCCGACACTGGTTTCAATCGTCGCGAGGAGAGCTTCAAGCAGTGGCGAGAACATTCTCGCAAGGGGTACTAGTTCTCTACGCCCGTCTTCGCTGAGCTCAATTGTAACTTGATCGTTTCCGTCTTGCCCCTGAAACGGGATTCCAATCGCGCTGAGGTAGCCGTGCTTGCAAAGCACCTCACTTGACTGCTCAAGCTCGGATGACCATACGCGCCAAAATGGCAGTAAGAAGGCGTGTTTGAACAACTGATGAAACTGATGCAACACACTTGTGGCACAAGAGCATTCAGCGCTTAATGCGGCGAGCGTCAGAGTCGCCGGAGCAACAAAGTAGTGCAAGGTGGTATTTTTGTAGTAATCAATTCTTAGACGTTGTCCCTCCGGGATGCGCACCTCGAGCGTCGGGGATTGAGAGGCGCTCTCACCTTGCCCCCGCTCCAAGAATCCGGCCGAGAGGAATGCTTCAAGGATCTCGTGCAGCGCCTCTGAGATACTCGTCCGTAACAAAGAATCGCGAAGCATGCCGCCTAAACGTAAGCTTTCGATAGATTCTTCTTGAATCTTTTCACTCTTTTGCGGAAGAGAAGTCTCTCGGTGCGCAGCATAGAGACTGAGCAGTGAATACATTCTCGCTTCAACTTCCTGGGCAGTGCTAAATTGCGTTTCGAGCGTTTCTACCGCGGACGCACAGAGTGAGCTTCCCGTTACTGCCGTGCAATCCATGATACCGCGCGATAGGGTAAAACCGAGATCTTCGGTAAGTCGTGGCAAGTCCCCCGCAATAGACTTCGCCGCTCCACCTCTGTTGTTGAATTCCTTAAGCGATACACTGGGCCCCACGTGCAACATCACCGAACCAAAGCGCTTACTGAAAATCGAACGAAGCTTGAGCAACTCAAGCAGCGACTCTGCATGTTTCTTCCCACCCTTCTGCTCCTCAAGCAGGGCGCTCTCTTCAGCAATTCGCTCATACGTTATCCCCATCGGGACCAAGGCAATATCCTCCCGTTTGCCATCAGACCAATTTTGCACCACATACTTGAGCAACCCGAGTTTGGGTGAGCGCGCAATTCCTGACCGACTCCTTCCCCCCTCAATATAAAAGGCCACGACGTGTCCTTTCTTGACCAAATGCCCCAAATAATTATCCAGCACGATGCGGTAAAGGTAGTCGCCTTCAATCCGTCGGCGAATAAAAAATCCTCCCGCAGCTTTAATAAAGGGCCCCACGGGAAAGAAGTTCATGTTCGCTCCGGCAGCAACATACGGCAACGGTAGTTTGTAATGATAAAACACCCAGCCAACTAAGATGTAATCAAAGTGGGACCTATGCGAAGGCAAGAGAATTGTCGGTTTCTCCGCGACTATTCGCCGCAGTTCCTCGATGCCGTGAACCTCGACATTGCTAAACACTCTGTTCACTACCGGACGAAGCACGTAGTAGATTGCGCGGACTGCGCCCCACTTCATTGACGCAGCGATTTCATTTAATTTTTTTTGCGATTCAACGTATGCTTGTTCACGAGAAAGATCGCCTTGCTCCACGTACTCCGTAAGCGCGTTCTCGAAACGTTCTCCTGAGAGCACCATCTTTTCAACGGTTTTTGCCGAGGAAGTTTTCACCCGCCCGGCAAGTTTCTCCGAACGATACAAGGCTCTCGACACACGCTTTGATAAGTCCCTCGCGGGGGATAATCCGGGAACTGGTTCTGCGACTTCAAGTCGGAGAGTCTTGCGTTGAAAAAAATACAACACACAGAGAAAAAGATCGCGAACGGGCATCAGTCGAAAATCGAAAGCGAAAATCCGATCAACGAAGAGCGGGCGCGGTCCTAGGCCGGCAAAAAAAGAAATGGGAACAAAGCAGACTGGTGCTTCAGACTGTTCGATAAAACTCGCCAGACGCTCGTCTCGCTCTCTCCTCGTCTCAATTGCTTTATCAACCGTAATCTCTGCACCGGTGCGGGCACGGAGCGAAAAAAGCATCGCCACGGATTGAGCAGTTCTAGGGTCCTCAGATATTTCTTCGTACGGCGGGACAAATCCTTCCCGAGCACAAACCGCTCGAAGAATAGAGCTTTGAAGCAACGAGGGACGTCGAAAGACATACACCACCCGAGAAGGAGGAACCTCTTCGTTGGCTTTTTTTAGATAGGCGAGATCTTGCGCACCAAGCGTTATGGACGAGGAAAAATACTGACCTAATTTTTTCACCAAACAACGTATCATGCCACCCAGCTTCGTATGCTCTTTTAACTACTACACGCTAACCGAGATTCACCTTCTGTTCCAAGTGTATTCGGAAAACCGAGACTTTCCGTCACGAGTTGCTGAATTGACTGCTCGAGAGCCTCAACAAGATAGCCATCTACCGCAGGGTATTCTTGGTCTCTCAACTCACACACCTTTTTCTCTATACGTAGCGGAGGGCTCACGCGATTATCCCGCAACAATACCTTTGCTCGTAAGGTAAGACGGTCTTCAATTTTGACGTCAATTAGCGAGGTTTGTATCTCCCAAACACCTTTTAAAGGCCTGTTTGATGGTGTCGCTTGAGCCGCGATGACGTAGGGTATTTCTTCTCTTGCAAGTCCCTGCGCGATACCGCGCTGAAGTATCCTCGACAACGCAGGGTTTGCGTATGCCGGTAAGGCGGGGAAACCATATGAGGCGACAACCTCTCGCCCAAGAGTGGTGCCAACCCAAGTAGAGACTTCAGGATAGGCTATGAGCACGGTAGTTTTATGTTCTGAGGGAGGAGTAAATTGTGCTACTCGACGCGAAAATCTTTTATCAAGAATGCCCTTCAACGATCGACGTAGCACTTCATTCGTCTCGGTTTCAAAAATCCCTGCCAGCTCAGGCGCATGCGCGGAACTTTTGTAACGAGTTGTGCTTACCTCAAAGGGCACGGCAACAGAGGGCTCAACCTCACCATCTACTGAAAAAGAAAAGCTTCTGAGGAGAGCATTCGCCTGAATTGAGACAATACGAAAAAAGAATGCATCGTAGGCGTTAATTGAGACTTGTTGAAATCTTGAATCAAGCACAAGGCGCGGAGCGAGCTGAGCAGACGCTTGGGCGGCATTAATTTTTGGGCAAAGATACACGTCAAACCCTGCTTCTTTTAATTGGTCAATTAACAATTCTTGAAGAAGGCTGTCTGCTCCCCGCTGATAGTAGAGGCGAGTAAAAGGAAAGACCCCGAGCAAAAACTGAAAGCCTAAGCGAGAATCATCGGCATAGGAAAGGTCTCCTACGGCATCACTTAGTATCAGCGCCCGTGGACGGCGGCTTGCGGTCGCTGAACGAAAACGTATGCCAGACGAGGAATCTGAATTACTCCGCGCCCCCGCGACATACTCCGGCAGCCCCATCGGGAAACAGCCCGAGAAAACGAGGAGTAGGGACAGAAAGTATGCTCTAAAGAGCGGGGTTTGAGTCTTCACCAATGTAATCCGGCACACAGTGACTAGCCAGAAACGCAAGCGTTCACCTCACTTCTGGACGGTTAAATGCTCGAGTTTCCCAAAAAAAACTAAAAAAGTTTAGCAATATCCTTAAAGTATGGGCATAACTAGCAAAAGGTGTCAGCATTTGCTTCTCCGAAACTACCTTGTAGAGGGTCTATAGTGGATATCAGGACTTTATACTCAAAATAGCACCGGGAAGAATTGATAGTAGCTGCCGAATCGAGGCGAGATAGCAACAAATCTAAAGCACCATCTATGAGTCAACAGAGTATTGAATCGTCGAGCGCTCAACTTTCCTCTTTGCTTGAAGAGCTTTACTCTTTTTTCCCCACCGACGCAGAGTGGTCCCCCCAAGTACAGGCACGGGAATTCTCTGCGGCTCTTGATAAAATCGAACCGGCGCTTGAAAAAACCCCCGATTCATCTGAGATCAAACTTTGGTGGTTACGGTGTCAGCTTGAGGTAGGCTCACTTCCACTTGCAGCCTTAGCCGCTCCCCTTCATGACATCTCAACAGAGATTCAAGAAAGAGAAGCCCTGCATGGACTTGCTTGCAGCACCTATCTGCGAGCCGCTGTTTCTTTTTTCACTCGTGAACAGCTACGTCTTGGTGTGCACATGCTTCGCAAGGCCATTGATTTGGATACGACACTTGACGCTGCTCATGCAGAGTCCTTGCTGACACAAGCCTTCGCGATAAGCTCACTCGAACTTGAAGACGCCCCGCTTCGACGTGAAGGCAAAGAGTATCTTGAAGAGATTCGCAGTCTTCAAGCCTTGGCCAAAGAAAAACTTGCACAGCTCAGCAGCCGCCCTTCCTTAGGAACTACAACTGCACCTAGTACTGAAAGCACGCGAAGCACCCTGCTGAACTCAAAGAGCATTCTTGAACAGGCAAAAGAAGCCCAAGCGAGCTCGGACTCCACTCCCGAACCCGAGCCAAAGGCTCAGACGAAGCAAAAAATGGTGCAAGGTGACACGGCAACAGGACTCCGCCTCTTTGGCATCCTCATTTTGCTGGGCGTAGTGTTGCTTGGTGTCTTTTCATGGCGTTTTGTTTTTACTGCGCCGAATGTCGCGGATCTAAAAGATCGCCTCGTAGTAACGCGTCTCGAACTTGAGCCGCCGGCACCGATTCCTCCGAA
>CAYGNZ010000002.1:24920-32829 GCA_964351345.1 uncultured Bdellovibrionales bacterium
CAATTATCCTCGATAGCGTGAGTTCCCGCCTTGAAAACATATCGCGTGAGCCGGTGAGCGAAACCTCACCAAAATCAGCAGAGGAAGGAGAAGTAGATCAAGAAGCGGTAGACCTAAGCAACTCGGAGAAATTGTTACCCCCAGATGATGAGCTGGTGTCCATGAGCAACCTTCCTCCGGCTGAAAATGCGATCGCAAAAAATAATATCCCCGACATGGCCCCCGGTCGATTCAGTACAACAAAAGTGGAGGATGTGGGTAATTCGCCGCGGAAAACTACTGCCAACACCCCCAAAAAGAACGCGGGGCGTTCTAATGAAACGCTCTCATCCGCTCAGGCAGGCGCGGAGAAGAATCAATCCTTTGATCCCCCCCGACTCTACCGTACGATCACCCCAACCGAGGTTCTCGCCGCCCCCTCATTGCTTGCCAAGTCCCTTGCTCGCCTTGAGGCCAACACGCCGGTCCATGTGACCAAGAGCATGGGTCATTGGCTTGAATTGCGTTCCACAGGAGGACGCACAGGTTTCATTTACGCCCAGGACGCAGCTCCTGCTGTTAATTAAGCAGGCTCTCAAGTCTGTCGCTGAACTTCTAGAATTTAGCGCTGCGTTTTTCTTCTACCGCAGTAATTCCTTCTAAGAATTCCGCACTCTGGAAATTCTCGGCTTGCGCTTCAGCCTCCCTTTGAAGCGCGAGACGAAGTTCTGCTTCCCGAGCTGAACACAGTGTTTGCTTGAGTTGCCGCACCGCCTCTGGCCCACTCCCTTCCAGCTGCGCCAAAAACGTATCAAGTCCAGCTTGGAACTTCTTCGAAGGAACCACGGCATTCAGCATTCCAAGTTGATGAGCGTCTTTCGCTCGGAGCACAGTTCCAGAAAACAACAACTCGGCTGCTGCTGCGGGCCCAAGTAGTCTGGGGAGAAAATACGTCGCCCCCATGCCGGGATGAAGTCCGATTTTCACGAAATTCAAACCAAGCTTGGCCTCACTCGCCGCAACTCGGAAATCACACGCGAGCGCTAGGCAAAGACCAGCACCGATTGCGTGTCCGTGAAGTGCCGCAATTGTGGGAACGGGAATGTGCCGAATACTGAGAAAGCTTTCGTAGAATCCCATCATCTCGGAAACATTCTGCTCGTAGGGCTTGGCTACCTTCTCTCTCAGCATGCTGATATTTCCACCCGCAGAGAAGGCCCGACCCTCCCCACACAATACTAGCCGACGGAGTGATGAATCAGAGCGTAGAGACTCTACTGCCGCACGAAACTCAGTAGCCATCTTCTCGTCCATCGCGTTGAGATTCTGCGGAGAGTTCAGCACCAGACGCTTCAATCCAGCAGACAGCTCCTCTATATATACGGTATCACTCACTTTTTTCGTACTTAGTTTAATCGCAAAAAAATACTTTCTATAATTTTTCTATATGCTATCTTCCTACAGAGGGTAGGGATAGAGCCTGTTCAGAATACCCCTAGCACCCTTGGCAACGAAACAATTAAACGCGGAACCCTTCGCTCGGCTCCGCTGGTCGAAGAAAAGGTGGAGATAGCTATGGAAGACTTAAATAGCAGCTCAAAGAACAACAGCGTCAGCTCCAATGGTAACTACAAAAGCCATTCGCTCGCTCCCGTACAACGGCAAACTCTAGAGTTTCTCGTTTCCTTTATATCAGACAAAGGGTACGCCCCAACTCTTAAAGATATCGCCACTTACATCGGCGTAAAATCACCATCAACTGCTCACTTCCACCTTAGTCGACTGGAAGATAAAGGATTTATTAGAAAAGGCCCTGATGGCTCGATTGAATTAGTTGAGCGTGATGAATATCAGGCCTCTCACGGACCTTGCGCTGTTCCGCTCTACGGACTAATTGCCGCGGGCTCTCCAATAGAAGCTATCGAAGACCCCAATGTCACGGTAGACCTCCCTCCACAGTTTTTGAACTCAGGGAAAAACATTTTTTGTTTACAAGTAACCGGCGACTCCATGATTGATGCCCACATCATGGATGGCGACGTCATCGTGTGCGCCCGACAAGAAACTGCGGATAACGGAGAAATTGTTGTCGCCTTACTCGAAGACGGAACAGCAACACTTAAGACATATCGACGATTAAAAGGTGGCAAGGTCATGCTTGTTCCTCACAACAAGGACCATCAACCAATCACTGTCGATAATGTACAAATCCAAGGCACGCTCGTAGGATTGCTAAGGGAAATGTAAATCTACAGACTAAGAGAAGAAAGTTTCAGCGTACGATCTAGTTTAATTCACCAGTATTTTAACTTACTTTATTGAGAGGACAGAATGAAAAAGAGCACAAAAACAATCGCAGAAAATTCCAATGATTCAGACCGAGAACGTGCTCTCAGTGCCGCCCTTTCGAATCTTGAAAAGAATTTCGGTAAAGGCACAATCATGCGTCTTGATCCAGGAGCCCAACGAGACAAAGTCGCGGCAATTCCATCAGGAAGCCTAGGCCTCGATATCGCGGTTGGGATTGGTGGACTGCCTCGCGGGCGAGTGATTGAAATCTACGGTCCAGAATCTTCTGGAAAAACTACGCTCACTCTCCACCTCGCAGCAGAAACTCAAAAACTGGGCGGCACGGTAGTATTTATCGACGCTGAACACGCTTTGGATCTGAATTATGCAAATCGTCTAGGAGTTGACACCGAAAAGCTACTAATCAGTCAGCCCGATTGTGGTGAACAAGCTCTTGAAATAGCAGAGACTCTTGTTCGTTCAAACGCAGTAGATTTGGTGGTGATTGATTCTGTAGCGGCTTTAACTCCTCGCGCCGAGCTTGATGGTGAGATGGGTGACTCCCTACCAGGGCTTCAGGCACGTCTGATGAGCCAGGCTCTCAGAAAGCTCACAGGAGCAGTCGCAAAAACAAACACCTCAGTAGTTTTCATCAACCAGATTCGAATGAAAATCGGAGTCATGTTTGGTTCTCCTGAAACCACTGCGGGAGGAAATGCGCTGAAATTCTATTCTTCAGTTCGTATGGACATTCGTAGAATTGGTGCCATCAAGGACCGCGATGAAGTTGTTGGTAACAGAACAAAAATCAAAGTCGTAAAAAACAAAGTCGCGCCGCCTTTCCGTGAAGCAGAATTCGACATCATGTACAACGAAGGCATTAGCCAAGATGGAGAGCTTATCGATTTAGGTGTGAAATACGGAATCGTAGACAAAGCTGGTGCTTGGTATGCCTTCAATGGAGAACGAATCGGGCAAGGACGAGAAAACTCAAAAGTATTCTTGAAAGAAAATCCTGATATTCGGAACGAAATTCGCGCGCTCATTCTTGATAGCGTCGGCATAGGAGAGGCTCAAGCAAGTAGTAAAGTCGATATCAAAGAAAACGCGGAGAACGAAGATACTCCTGCACCGCTAAGTGTTGTAGAAGGCGGAAAATAATCTCTTAAGAACCACAAAGCCACCTCACTTCTCACCCGAGGCAGAGCGTTTTTTTGAACAGCTCTGCTTCGGGTTTTTTACTTAAAACCGCAGCCATGCCCGCTAATTACGGCACAAAAAGTCGCGCCACAATCTTTTGCGCCTTGAGCAATAGTGGTATTCAGAACTGTCTGAGCAGCGGGTGATTTTGCGACGTGGCGTAGTAAAATCAATCCTTACCCATGAAGTCATCGTTCAGAGAACTAAACAAACAACAGAAAACAGCGCACATGAAACAAGCTATTTTCATGTACGCACCAAACAAGGAGAGAGTAGCCAATGATTAAAAAAATTGTGTTAAGCGTTGCTGCCTGCATTGCTCTACCGATGCTAAGTTTTGCTCAAGACTGTGACTGCGCAAAACCAGCAAAAGATCCCTCAGTATGGGACAAGACCGTCTCCATCGGTTTCAACCTCACCGAGGGCAACTCCGATACGCTACTCTTAAACGCAAACGCCAAGGCCTCTCGAGACTATCAGAAAAACGTCTGGCTCTTTGAAATCGATGGAAATTATGGAGAATCTGATTCCATCGACAAAGACGATCCCACTGCACCGTCTCCAAAAGAGACCACACAGCAAGACCTTACGGGAAACGCAGAATACCAGCGCTTACTTACCGAAAGGTTCTACACAGGATTTGGAACGAAGTATAAATACGACGACATCGCAGACATTGATTACCGCGTAACCTTAAAGCCAGTGGTCGGTTACTACTTAGTAAAAGACGATGAGGTAAAACTAAGTGTCGATGTCGGTCCTGGTTATGTTTTTGAAAAAGTTGGCGGTATTAAGGATGACTACTTTGCACCGCGAATCAGTGACCGATTCGAGTGGAAAATCTCTGAGACTGCAAAGCTTTTTCAAAGTGCGGAGTATATCTTCGACGTTTCCGAGTCGGACAACTACCAGGTGGTCGGAGAAGCGGGAATTGAAGCGGCAATCAATAGTTGGTTAAGCTTAATTGTCAAAGCGAAAGACGAATACGACAATCTTCCCGCAGCGGGCAAAGAGAGAAACGACTTCTCTTTAATAAGTGGGCTTGCCCTCATTCTGTAGATAGGCGCTAAGGACAAACAGCCGCTGGAGAGTTTGCTTGCTCTCCGCGGCTAGTCCTCATAAGTGTTCAAACGATGGAACGTATCTCAAGAGCGGATACCGAGCCCTAGGCGAACTCTCGTTTGAGGCGATGGATGTCTGCGAGATGATGATCGTCGTGTTCTGCGACAAAAAATACGAGATCAATTGTACGCATCGGAGTTTGTAAACGCGGGTGAAGCGCTACTCGTTCAATCAGGGAATCATCAAGCTCATCGAGTCGTTGCACAAAGGTGGAGCGCAGATTTCTAAAGTCTTTCAGAACTTGCTCGATGTCGCTTTCGTTGTGATTCGCTTCGTAGGTCGCACTGTTGGTTTCCTCCCAAGCGGTAAGGTGGCTGGCTCCCTCGATAAGCTCATCTAACCTCTGAGCCCAGAGCGATTCAAGGTCAACCAAATGCCCTATTTGCTCCTGAATGCTCCACCGCTCCCCAATCCGCCTCGTCAATACGTCGGCGGACAAACCTGCAACCACATCCTCAACCCGAGCCGGCCCTCCCCGCACTCTCTCCACCGTATTGGCAAACATCCAAGCCGGCAATCCAAACTGAAACTTCCGCTCCACCCAAGTATACTCATCACACTATAAACTTCGGCCAATGGCCGAAACGAAAAAGAGATGAGTATTGCCGAGCGCCAGCGGGAGAAAAATATACTGCTGCCAAGAGGGGGAGCGATTAGCGACACGATATAGCGGATTCTGCAAGGAAAGGTCTATTGTAAAGCCCTAGTCGAGACACTAGTCGTGTCGCCCCTTATCGTGATGAGTATACCTGTCTTCCCTGCGGGGCAATATACCGCTCTCCGTTAGAGTGTAAAAACCCGTACCTTAAAGAGGGAGCAGTATATCTCGCTCTGGCATTTCACTTCCTCCTACACTTCAATCAACCGCACTTTAGCACGGCCAACAAGCATCGACGTGAATCAAGTTCTGCTCGTCACGGCAATGTGCTTGCTGCTGTTCTTCTGGGATTTTCCTCCCCCTCGCCCAACAAAAGCAAAACGTAGAAGTCGCAAGAGACTGACAAAGTCAGGCTCTGGAGACGCCCCCCGCTCTCGGCCCAACTCTACATGAAAGTCCCCGAAGAGCAGCAGCAAGCACATCGCCGCCCACCCAGAACTATCGATTCTATCCTCAGCACAGCCGCCTAAGCTAGCCACCCGCACTTTCAATAGCCTGCTTCCCCACTTCCGCCGTATCCTCGGTCTTGATTTCCTGAATCAACTCTCCCCGACTCCGACGAAACTTCTGCGCCTGAAACTCAGCCAAGGTATAGATCCATTTACCAAAACGAGAATTAAGAGCATCCAACTCTTCAGCACTAATTCGCTGAACTTCAGCCACCGGCTCCTCAGCCCCCTCTTTTTTCTCTGAAGTATCGTCTTTCGACGCTGCCTCTGCTTCCGCCTGCCGCTTCTTCTCCGCGGCAGCAACCGCTGCGTCGTTCTTCAGCAGCTCAAAAAGCTCTTGATCGAAACGCACTTCGATTTTGGCAAAATACTTGCCGTCTTTTTCTGCCGTCCAAACTTCATACACGGCAGCATTGTCTGCCGAAAAATTCGTTCTGCGGTCGAAATCCAAATCAGCGACATTCTCAGATTCTTTTGGTGTGACATCAATGATTGAAACATTTTCTAATCCAGAAGCAATAGAAGCAATCATCGCCTCATGAGGTTTCTTACCCTCTTCGATACTTCCCGCCAGCGTCGCATCCGCCTGACCTTCAACACTCAAGGCAAACTCCTGCGCGAAGCTGTCCCCGACTTTACGAAACTGTTCAACCTCAACAAGTTTTGAACGCAAAACGTTAAGTAACTCTGCATTGAGCCAATTAGAAAGCTCAGCGCTCACCATCACCGGGAGCGCAACAAGAAAAATATCTCCACCACTCGTCCGACGTACGTATTGTCCACTGGTATTCGGACCGGCAGTCACTGCTGAACCTGGCTCGCCCTGAACCTTGCGCACATCTCCAAGGTAAATGCCTTCAAGCTCTTCTCCGGATTCGTCATACAAGCGGACTCGCGCCCGCCCTGACTCAAGAGCCTCTTCAGTTAAGCCAAGCTTTTTAAAGCCTTTCTCAGTTCCCGGAATTCTCTGCGAACTTGATAAGTCGAGAATTTTAAGCAATAGCGAACGAACTTTGCTCGGATTAGCTTGATACTGAGCACGGCTTGGAATACTCCAGACTCCCTCATGCAAGGCGAGCTCTATATCCTTCCCACTTTGCTCAATACGAATCTTTGCAATGCGATTCACATCGACGGAAGAGAAGATTCTTTCTGGCTCCATGCCTTGAGAGCTATCCTCAGAGCCCGCGCTCAAAAAATACACACCAAGGAGCAACAGCAAGACCACGCCAAGGATACTGATAGATTTATTAGTCATTTGATTGACCCCCTGATTTGGACTTTCTTCCGCGGAATAAGAAAACGCTAAGCAGAATAAGGAGTAACGGAATAAGGAAGGTATTTACCGCAAATAACACACTCCCAAGCTGCTCTTTGTCTTCTCGAAGCTTGCGTCGCACCTCTCGCAACTTCTGTTGTGCATCAATTTTTCTCTCTCTAAGTTCTTTGATTTCCTCAAGTAGCGCTGCAGAAAAGGTCTGCTTCCCTCCCTGGGTATCAATACCGGATTGAAGCTGGGTCAGCCGCTGATTTGCCTCATTCAGATTCGCTTTAAATACGGCCTCCTCTTGCTTGAAACGATCTTGTGCATTTGCCTCGATCTCTTGAACCTTGGTAAATGGCCGCACAAACTGCCCGCGTGAACGCAGACTAATCAAGTCGTTAGAACCCGTAAGATTCTCCGCCGCATTGACTGCGAAGATTAAATTGTCATTGAGCAAGGAGACAATCCGAGCACCAAAAATGTTCTGAGATTGCGCTGAGTATGCATCGGATAAGAAATCCACATCAGCCACGACAATCACGTTCGCATCAGCAACTCCCTCTGCCAGATGCCCGTCAGCACTCGACATCGCCGCATCAGGCTCCTCGCTTTCACCCGGCTTTTTCTCAAAGTGACTCTTCAGTTTTCCGTTAATTTTAACTGCAACAATTTGTCGCTCTGAACCCCGCACGTATTTATCACGCAGCACTTCAGGGCGGTCTGCAGAAAATCGAATATCGTTCTCTTGGTACAACATCGCATCTTCAGTAGAGCGAAACAGAGTGGTCACATTCACACCATCTACCGGAGAAATTTCGAGCGCACCCGGCCAAGGAATCATCAGCATCTCAAGATCACTGCTGATAATTTCATCCTGATTCACCACCCAATTATCCTCTCGCGGTCCTGCTCCAAACGAGGCGTTGCTTGATAAGGTCAACCAAGCAG
>CAYGNZ010000003.1:0-1242 GCA_964351345.1 uncultured Bdellovibrionales bacterium
GGTTTAGGTGAGGGCCAAGGAAAAGGAAGCTCGGGATCAAAAAAGCAGCAAGAAGGCGAATCCCAACAGGGACAAGACGCAAGTGGTGCAAAACAGGGTGATGCAAAAAATCAGTCTTCGGCAGGTGCAGAAAGCGGCGAGCAGAAAGGCAAAAAAGACAAACCAGGCGAAAGTGGTAAAAAGAAATCTGGCGAGGGAAAGAAGCAAGGACAACAAGACGGCCAACAAAAACAAGATCAGTCGCAAGGCAATAAAGAGTCCAAAAACTTATCAAAGGTAGAGAACAAACTCGAAGATATTAAGAAGGAGATGCAGCAAAAGGGAAAATCGGGGGACAAAGGTCAAGGCGGCGATAAACAGAAGAAAGATGGATCTCCTTCGAAGAATGCCCAGAGCCAGCCAGGTAAATCAAAACAAGATCAGGCGAAGAAAAAACAAGGCGACACTCAAGGTGCGCCTAGTGATTCAGATAAAAAATCTGGCAAGGGTGATAAAAAAGGCAAGAAAAACTCGGGCACTCCCCAAAACAAAGACTCCTCTGCCTCGGGAGAGGAGAAAGGCAAAAATCAAGGCAAGTCACCAACTGAGGGCAAAGGCGGAGAAGGTAAAAAAGGTTCCGAGAGTGATCGAGGCAATAACACTCCGCCAAAAGGTCTAAAAACCGATCCGAGCAAAAAGCCGAAAGATGTTGGTGCTCCAAAACAGCAAGCCCGCCGCTATGGGCCCTTTGATGGCGGAAAAGACGGGCAAGGTGCCGGAGATAAAGCCAAGCTTGATGCGGTTGAGGTACCGCGCGAAGAGGAGAAAATTATCGTCCGCTCGCTGGGGGCAACGGATAATAAGAAGTATAAAAATGAAACTGGTGCGAATGCCAAAACTAAGATTGGATCAACTGAGTTTACCAAACCTCAATCTGATGTGCCTGAGTCAAAACAGCCGATTCCTGTGGAGTATGGCGATATACTGCGCTAGATCAGGAGTAGCCCTGAGCTTTCAAACAGAGAACGCAACGAAGTTACCGATGAGAACCCTAGAGATAACGTAGCCGCGAATGAATACCGTTGATGCATCACAAAACATAGAAGCTTTTTATGGACATTTTCGCCGTATTGAAGCGGAGATCGGTAAAGCCGTCGTCGGGCTTGAAGAGGTAGTCCGCTTGACCCTCACCGCAATATTTACCGGTGGGCATGTGCTGCTTGAGGGTGCACCGGGGCTGGGCAAGACCTTACTTGTTCGTTC
>CAYGNZ010000003.1:1252-11834 GCA_964351345.1 uncultured Bdellovibrionales bacterium
ATTGCTGAATCCTTGGGACTTTCTTTTAGTCGAATTCAGTTCACTTCCGACCTGATGCCGAGTGACATCACCGGTACGCAAGTACTCACCGAAGACGAGAACGGACATCGCCGATTCATTTTTCAAAAGGGGCCAGTATTTGCCAACATCGTCCTTGCCGACGAGGTCAACCGCGCGGGACCAAAAACTCAGTCGGCGCTTTTAGAAGCGATGGAGGAAAAGCAGGTGACCGTACTGGGTGAAACCCGCGCGCTCCCAAAACCGTTTTTCGTTCTTGCCACGCAGAACCCGATTGAACTCGAAGGAACCTACCCGCTCCCCGAAGCCCAATTAGATCGCTTCGTCTTTAAATTGCTTGTTGAGTCTCCCTCCGCCCAAGAACTTAAAGAAATCCTTGCACGCACCACGGGTGAACGAGCAGCTACGATTACTCCCGTGCTCACGCCAGATAAGACCGCGCAGACGATTCTACAGATGAGACAATTAGTTCGACAAGTTGTCGTCTCCCCGGTGTTGCAAGATGTTCTGGTGGGAATGATATATGCCCTTACACCAGGAAGCACGACCTCAACGACCACGGTAAGAAATTATGTCCGCTTTGGCCCTGGCCCCCGTGGCGCACAATCTATTCTACTTGCCGCAAAAGTCTATGCGCTTCTCGATAATCGCATCAATCTTGCCTATGAAGACATCAAGGCAGTGATTGTTCCCGCCCTTCGTCACCGATTAATTTTAAATTTTCAGGCAGAGGCGGACGGCATCAGTGCTGATCAAATAATCGAAGAAGTGCGAGACGCGAGTTAGGCAATGCCGCGCCTAAGAACTCGCCTGTAGAACGCTATGTATGAAGAACCGTTTAATGCTTCATTCTTTAAACGACTCCAGCAACTCAAGATTAGGACTCGTCGCGCCTTTCTTGGTAGTCGGCAAGGCACCCATCGCTCACTACGAAAAGGGCACGGTTTAGAATTTTCTGATTTTCGAGCCTACTCTCCTGGAGATGATTTTCGCCACATCGATTGGAATGTATTGGCGCGTACGGATCGTGCCTACGTTCGAGAGTATCGAGAAGAGCAAGATCTTAATGTGGTGATTCTCTTTGATGCAAGTGCATCGATGGCGTTCCCCGAGGGAGAAGGAAAATTTAAAATGGCCCGAGATCTCGGCCTTGCCCTTGGCTACGTCGCCCTCACCGATGGAGATACGGTGAGCTTTTCCTTGCTCGGTCAAAAAAACTCTCCTCGATTTGTTGGTCCGCGCGCGCTGCTTCGTGCACAGCAGTTTCTTCGCAAGGCGCAGCCGAAAGGGTCGTTTGTCTTGCTCAATGAAGTGCGAGCTGCCGTTGCTCAACAAAAGATTCCCGGAAAATGTTTTCTCGTTTCCGATTTTTTGATGGATCTGGAGGAAATTGTCGAGACGTTTGATTTTCTCCGTTCGCGAAACTTCGAGATTGTTGCCCTACAAGTGCTCGCACCAAGCGAGCTACGACTTGAGTTTGATCCGAATGAGCTGCTGATCGATGCTGAAACTGGCGAGGAGTTTGAACTTGCGATCGACTCCTCCTCCACCAAAGAATATGCATTAATGCTCTCAAAACATATTGAGGCAATTGAACAATATTGCAAAGGAGCAAATATCACTCATTTTCTAGCCTCCTCGGAACAAGACTGTGCAGAGCTTGTTCTCACAAAATTTCCTGAAGTAGGAATTCTGCGGTGAGGAGTTTTTGATGCTGAGTCTGTTTACAAGCCTGCAATTTTCCAATCTCTTTGCCTTTGCAGCCCTTGCAGCGCTTCCGCTGCTCGTTCTCGCCTATCTTCGCCGTCAAACGAGAAAAGCGCGAACCGTAGGAAGTTTACGACTCTACCGACAGCTCAGTAAAAAACGAGTTGTCCGTAAGCGCTTTCGACCACCACCACGTTTTTTTCTTGAACTCTTGGCTCTCTTGCTCCTCGTCACCGCGGCCGCAATGCCTGTCTCAAGGGATGAGTCAACTCATGTTGCCCTAGTGATTGATTCTTCTCTCAGCATGCGCGCAAAGAATCCGACACTTGCAAAATATCCAGACCGATTTTCTGAGGCGAAGCAAGCGGCTACCGAATGGATTGAGAAGCAAGGAACCCACACGCGGTTTTCAGTCTTTACAAGCAGCCCAAAACTCCAACTCCACGGCGCGGAAGGCCTCTACGCTGCGGCCGCAAAAAATATTGTCGAGGATTTAATCGCAAGCCGGGCAAGCGATTCACTTGAGGTAAGTATCGATGAGCTTGCCGAGTCAGGAGACTTTGAAAAGGTTCAACTCTTTAGTGATAGACGGGCAGAATTTCAAATTGAAAAAGAACCTCTCGATGTAAAGACGCCACAATACAGTACGGTCGTTGAGGTACAAACCGTCGGTGAGCCCGTTCGTAACGTTTTTATCAGTGATATTCACCTCTCGGCGAAACAAGACCGCGTTGTTGTCGCAATTGGTGCATCCTCAAACGAACCTACTGACGCCACGCTCAGCCTCTACGTTGAGGATAAGGAATCCAATCAACCCCAGCTCCTCAGCTCACGAGAGGTTCGGGCTGAATTGGGCAGAGTAGTAGAAGTCTCTTTGCCATTTTCCCAGAGCAATTCTGAGCCAAGAATATTTCGAGTCGAACTCACTTCTCGTGCGAGCAATTCGGAGTACAACTCAATTAGTGAAGATGATGTGGCCTGGATTTCCGAGGGGACAAGCGGCGACTCTTTGCTACTTTTAGTCAGCCCTGAAGAGGGCAAGGACGGACTTGGCTTGCGAAGAATTCCAGGCTTTCGTGTGGTGCAGGTAAAACCACGCGAATATAACGTGCTCAATGAAAAGGAGCTGGCCCAGTTTTCTTTGCTGGTTTTTCACCGCAGTGCGCCATCAAGAACTCCCTTAGTTGCTTCTCTGCTTATCCTGCCACCGACAGATAATTCGCTTTTCCCGGTTTCTGCCGAGATAGATTCTCCCCGTATTACCTCTTGGGCAAATGATCATCCAGTCACCACCTATCTTCGTGTCCCCCTACTTCCCCCAGCAGTCAGTGCACTAGTTGAAGTGCCACTCTGGGCACAGTCAATAATTAACACCGAGGAAGGTTCGCTGATCGCAGGCGGAGAAGGCAGAGGCTTGCGTTTTGCTGCAAGTGGATTGGAACTTCTTCCCTTTGAAGGTGCGAAAACTCCGAGTACTAGCATATTGCTACTCAACCTACTTTCCTGGCTCACCGGAGGCCAAGAACTCAGTAACGGCCTACAAAGTGGTTCTGCAATTCGGCTCGACGGAACATCGAAATGGGTAATTCGCACGCCCACACAGGAAACCGCGGTGCTTGAAGCAGGAACTGAACAAAGCGAATTTTTTGTCGCTGAACACCCAGGGGTATACTCCCTTAGTAAGGTTCAGGACTCCTCCAAAGACCGCGCCATACAGCAAGTCGTGGTCAACTCACTTTTTCCAGAAGAATCTGCAAGCTACCAATTGGCAAGTCTTGTCGTGCCGAGCAGTGTGCCTCATGCGGCTCGACAACGTCGAAGCGAAGAGCCACTGTGGGAGTACCTCCTCCTTGGAATCCTACTGCTACTCATCCTTGAGTATCTCTGGTTCTGCTATCGCGGCGCAGTAGGAGGTCAGGATGCTTGAGTATTTCGAACAATTACGACACGCCGAGTATCTACGTCCTGAGCTCTTTTGGAGCCTCTGGCTAGTACCACTATTGCTGCTGCTTGGAATTATCCGTATTCGTGGAAGACTCCTTGTGCATCTACTTCGTGCACTCGCCTTTGCCTTACTTCTCCTCGCCATCGCCGGACCAGTGAGTAAAAAAATATCGACGACTGAGAAACTCACTGCTCTTTTTGATGTTTCTTACAGTATCGGCCCTAAGGCACAGCGGGGGTTAGCGGAAGCGTTGGCTGAGTTTGCGTCACAACGCAACTCAAGCATTGACGTCTATCCTTTCGCAAAGTCGCTAGGAACTTCTAGTTTTACCGTAGAAGCGGGAGATGAGGCAGAGGCGATTCTTGAGCGAGTCCAGAACGCTGCAAAATCAGTCGATACCGGGCAGACCAATCTCGGTAACGCACTAGAGGAAATTACAAGCAAAACGACAAGCTCAAGCGTGCTGCTGCTCACTGATGGTTTTGAAACCGCAGGGGATGGTGCACAGAAAGCAAGAGAAGCGTCCTCAAAAGGCTTACGCGTTTTCCCACTGCTTCCTTCTGAAGAGGTGTTCACCAAAGAGAAGCTACACATCTCATCGCTCCACGCACCCATTACCGCTGCTGCGGGCGACAAGGCACCGCTGCGTGTTTCGGTACAGAACGGCTTTTCAGAAGACATTGATGCTGAACTACAAGTTTGGCGGGAAGAGGAAAAGCTCTTCTCTCAACAACTTAGTTTTCCTGCTGCCCGAGAGAAGTTGATAGAATTAAAAACCGATACCTTAAAAGGTGGACTTCATCGCTTACGTGCGGTTGTTCGACAAGTAGATAGTGATGAGAAGAATAGCGAATCTGAACAGCATCGCTGGATTTCAGTAAAGGAAAAAGACAAGCTTTTACTGATTAGCGGTAAGGAAGATGACGAGACCGTATTGAAAGACCTTATCCGTTTGAAAGGATACGGCTTAAACGCAGTGATTGCTGACGGCAATACGGAGGTGCCTACCTCATTCAATGACTACTCCAGTGTTATCCTGAACAACGCATCGAAAGCGCAATTGCCGAAAGGCTTTCTCCCTGCACTTAAACGTTTTGTTGAAACTGGTGGTGGGGCCTTGCTTCTTGGAGGAGATAGGAGCTTTGGTTTAGGAAACTTTATCAAAACCCCGCTTGAAGATATCTCCCCGCTAAAGTTTGTACCACCGCAGACAAAAAAACGTCGACTCACTGTGGCGGTGGTGTTGGTCATGGATAAATCTGGAAGTATGGCGCATCAGAATAAGATTGGTGCAGCAAAGATGGCCGCGATTAAATCGATAGAATCGCTCAAAGACGATGATTTCGTCGGGGTCATCGGGTTTGACCACAGCCCCTTTGTCATTATCGATTTGAAGCAAGTCGACACGATTCGTAGTCAAGCCGAGCGTAGATTGCGTAATCTTACCGCAGCGGGAAAAACAAATCTCCTGCCCGCGCTTGCTGCGGCAAGACAGAAACTCAAGGGTAATCCAGCAAGCCGAAAACACATCATCGTCCTTAGTGACGGGAAAATTCCTCTTGCAAGCGATGTCTACGTTGAGGAAATAAATCGGCTCCGCTCAGAGGGAGTAAGTGTTTCCGCCGTTGCGCTTGGCTTAGAAGCCGACGTTCCTTTTTTGAAATTGCTCTCGAAATATGGAAAGGGAGCATTTTACCACACGCTTGATCCTAGTCGCTTGCCACAAATCTTTGTCCACGACATTAAAGTTTCTACTGGCGAGCGCACGCTTCAAGAAAATCAGAAGTTTCCTGTCGGCGTTGGGCCAGGAGGATTAACAAGCACCTCAGTAAAGAAATTCCCGGTGCTTCGAGGGTTTGTCGAAACCTTGCCGAAAAAAGGTTCCACCCTTGAGCTCATCACTCGGAAAGGGAAAAAAGCGCATCCAATCCTGGCAAGTTGGGATTATAAGCGTGGACGAGTCATTGCCTTTACCTCAGACGCAAACGGCCGTTGGTCCCTACCTTGGTTACGCTGGGCAAAGTTTCCTACCTTCTGGAGCCAGATTATTAAGTCAATCAAGGATCGCAGCGCAGAGCGCGGCAACGATATTGATTTTGATTTGCGCTACCGAGTAAATCGAGGTGCCGTGCTGCTTGATCTTGCGATGTTTGATAGTTCGTTACAGGGCAAAGCTTCGCCCAGTGTGTCAGCGGTCGCGGTGGAGCCAGGTGGCGAAACAAAGAAGCTGCTATTTCGCCAGATCAAGAAAGGTCGCTACGAGGCCGTGCTTGATAATGCGCGACCGGGTGACTATCGCTTGAATATCGCCTACGGCGATTTGGCAATGCCCGATGTGGCGCTCACTATTGGTGGAGAATCGTTTGGGGAAGTACCGGGTCGGGGACTAAATACCGCAAGTCTTGAGGAGATCGCTTACCTCAGCGGGGGAGTGATAAACCCAGAAGAATCTCAGGTGAGAGGAAACGCTCGTATTTCTGAAGAGACGGATTATCTTTTTGTTCCGCTTCTCCTTCTTGCACTAGCCTTGATACTACTTGAGGTATATCTGCGAGAGACTGCTGGAGGCAGACGAAGACGGAAGCGAAGATTTACTCCAATGCCGGTCTCCGCGCAGGAAGAGGTGCGAGAGCAGATCAATGTCTAGATTTTTTTGACCCGTATCGAATGGTGAAGCATGGAACCTGACTCTCTAGGGCTTGAAGAAAGAATTTTACGTATCGAAGGGAAGCTGGGGTGGCGAGAGCGCGAAGTTCGACTAAAGCCGGGGATGTTTCCCTGGGCGCTGCTTGCGCTTGTTTCGGCTGTGGTGCTGGGCTATTTCGGCTTGGGTATGCCCAATCACCTCTACCAATTTGTGCTCGCCGTACTATTTGTCGCCCTTTGCTATCACAGAGAGTGGTTAGCACTTCCAGGAAGAGCGTATGAATGGAGCCTCTCGGTGCTCAATGTTGCAGTACTCACGCTCTTGTTTAAGCTCTTTATTGGCGGCGGGAAGCGCTTTCCAATGTCGTGGTTGTATTATCCGAATATTACTAAGAACGCGCCTACTGATGATAGTAGCTGGATTCCTTCGGTAGCAGACCTTCAGCTTGCTTGGGAGCCAAGTCTGCTCGCTGAGTGGTCAATTGATCTCACCATTGTACAAACTTTTCTCTTGGTAATTACCTTAGTCGGAGCACTCGTAGAGTTTCAGCCCTTTATTTCTCTTACCGCGTTTTTGCTCGTGGTGGTGTCGATTCCCGCACTCGTTAGTTTCGACTGGCCCTATGTGTTCCCCGCAATCATCGCTGGAATTATTGGCTTATATCTTCAGTCCGCGGAAGTTCACGAACATTAGCGGGCGGAGCCCGATGGCGTTTGAACAGTATTCGTATCGAGGACTTAGGCGTTGAGCACCAAGACCTCTTTCATGTCTGCGCTCATCACCACCGCAGACATATCCTCACGAAGATTACAGACCGACCAGTTGCCGTCTTTATCAATACCGATCCAGCCGTACTCCCGAGCACGCTCCTGTCCTTCTTTCCAGCAAAGCTCTGAAGCTTCAATCACCGAACGACCGTCTCGAACTCTCGTCTCAATTCTTGCAGAAACCGCATCATCAACTATCTGCTCACCGACTCCCGTGCAGCTAATTGCCGCGTACATCGAAGCATAGTTGCCCGCAACGGTTGCAGAATCTGACATCCTTTCCGGAGGATTTTGCACATCGCCACCGGTTGAGGTCACCGCCGCCAGACGGCCTAGAGAATCAAGCACTACGGCACCTACCGTACCACCTTTCTCAACTATTTCCTTTTGTCCCTCAATCGCAGTCCTCCAACGATCAACTTGAGCGAGCGTTACCGGGCTCTCTGCTTTAATACCAAGTTCTCGGGCAAGGAGTTGCGCACCGTAGGGACCAAGAACGCGGTATTTTTTGCGTTGTAGTTGCTGACAAAGAATTGTTGGATGAATGATATTAGTTGCAAGGTGTACGCCTGAGAATACCTGAGTCTCTCCATCCATTAAGGAAGCAGAAAGGCGAGCAACGCCGTCATTTTGCAAAAAAGCGCCTTTCCCTGCGTTGAAGTCCTCCAGTCGTTCTAATTCCTGAACTATCGCGATTGCCGCTTCACTGGCTGACTGCCCCTGAAGTAGAGGTTGCCAGTATTTTTCTGCGGTCTCTAGAAGCTGTTGCCGCAGACCTTGCCAGAATTCATCTCGACCCTCTCGGGGGCCAGCGCCTCCGTGAATGACAACCAGCGGTTTCGACGTAGATTTTCCAAATTCTTTGTACATTTCGATTTCCTTAGGTAGTCAAAGACCTCTGCAACGGTTTAATGTGAGAGCGATCGATACCGTTACTCTACAAATTGTTGTTCCTTGTGAACACAACAAATAGTCCAATGAAAAAACTAGAAGTTCTAGTGATGGGTGCTGGAGCGGTCGGGGTAAACCTCGCGGAGCAACTCCTTCATTCTAAGCTTGCAGGAGTTCGTTTTTTGGCGAATGCCTCGCGCGCGGCGAAGCTCAACTCAGAGGGAGTGCTCCTCAATGACACCCTGCTAAATCTTCGCTGCGTCACCCCCGAGGAGTTGGAGAAGGCTCCGGATCTGATTATCCTTACCGTCAAAGCCGGCCAGCTTCAGGATGCCCTAAGCGAAATGGCACCTGCCGTGGGTGAGAGCACTCAAATCTTGTCACTGCTTAATGGCATTGAGAGCGAAGAACTCATCGCTCAACAATTTGGCTGGCATCGTACACTCTATGGTTACGTGGTAGGAATCGATGCCACCCGCCGTGGCAACCATACCCGCGGTGAAGTTCGCGGCACGTACTACTTCGGTCGAAGAGAAAACTCCACGCTCGCACCCGAGGTCCAGATGGTGCATGACCTCTTTGAGAGCGCGGGACTTGCCTTCGAAGTTCCAGAGGATATGAGACATTCGCTCTGGTGGAAGTTTATGGTGAATGTGGGAATTAACCCAGTTTCGGCGATTTTGCGGGCACCGTACGGTGTGTTTCAGCACTCAAAGTTCGCCCGTCAACTGATGAGCGATTCAATAAAGGAAGTACGTCAAATTGCCGCAAAAGAGGGCGTCACGCTTAGTCCAGCTGACGTTGAGAAGTGGTATGGAATATTAGCTGGTCTTGACCCTTCAGGAGAGACTTCGATGCTACAAGATGTTCTCGCGGCACGCCAAACAGAGGTGAGTATTTTCTGCGATGTTGTCACAAAACTGGGACGACAGCATGGCGTAGCAACACCGCTCAATGCGACAATGTCGTTGATGCTTCACTCTATCGATGAGCAAAATAGGGATTCGTGAACGGTCGGTAGGCGACTAGGCGATGTCGATTATTTCTTTGAGAAGCTCATCGATTGTGCCAATGACCTTCGCATTCGCTTCAAAACCTCTCTGGAAGCTTATTGCGTTGACGAATTCTTCGGCGAGGTCAACATTGGAACTCTCTAAGGAACCACCAACGACCGATCCGGTACCACCGGTTTCAGCCTGGGTTAGTATTGCTGCGCCTGAACTCGCCGATTCTTGAAAAAGAGAATTCCCTACCGGGGTCAAACCTTCGGAATTTTCAAAACGTGCAATCGCAAGCGTCCCAATTGTCTGAGAGTTTCCGTTATCCAGTTGCGCGACAACACTTCCATCGGATTCAAAATACACACCGGTCACACTCCCCACGCCTACGCCGTCTTGTGACACGGCATCGACTGAAGAGGTGCCGGCAAACTGGGTGAATGATTCAAAACTGATATCAACTGCTCCCGGATTCGCCCCATTGCTGTAGGGAAGCGCAAGGCTTGCATCGACTGCGGGCACAGGAGCGCTACGCGCACCGCTGGAGTCAAACTGGATAGTACCAGAG
Source organism: uncultured Bdellovibrionales bacterium (assembly GCA_964351345.1). Lineage (GTDB taxonomy): Bacteria > Bdellovibrionota_C > UBA2361 > SZUA-149 > SZUA-149 > SZUA-149. Next base: position 10,794 of record CAYGNZ010000003.1, read on the forward strand.
CCAACCTCAACCGGGCTTCCTGCTACTCCAGCAACATCTGCCCCATCGATGACGCTGCGAAATTCATAGGTCGGATTTGGTGTGTTCGCTGTGTGATAGAAATAGGTGGTCACATCATGTTCTGCGCCAAGAGAATCATAGACCTGAACCGTGCTACTGAGGGTTGCGTTTGATTGGTAGTCGGCAAAATTGGATGTGCCGGCGACAGGCAAATCCCCTGCCCCCACTAAGGCACTCGTCGAATCGAGATTGCCACTGACACTAACCCCCGTGGTGCCTGTTGCTGCTTGCGTCAGACTACTTACAGAAAGTGGGCCTGGGGCTCCGCCGCCACCTGCAGGGAATCCAAGAACTTGATACCCGTTTTGATCCAGCACGCTGCCGTCTGCTCCAATCTCAAGGTTACCGGCCCTTGAGTAGTAGCGTTGTCCGCTTGCAGGATCTTGTACGGTGAATAAGCCAGAGCCATCAAGAGCAACGTCTTGGCCTCTTCCGGTTCGCTCAAAACTCCCCTGTCCTTCTAGCCGTCGGATACCGCTGAGTCTGACTCCGCTGCCAGCGCTTTGAGCAGAGCTTGCGGCGAATACGTCACTGAACTCTGCGCGCTGCGCCTTGTAGCCAGTAGTTTGGCTATTAGCGATATTGTTCGCGGTAACGTTTAAAGCTCGTGAATTGGCTTGTAAACCCGAGCGTGCTGCTAAAAGTCCTTTGATTAGACTCACTTAGAAATACCCCTTACTACAACTACTCCATGTAAAATCGGCTACTTAGCGATACTTCTTGAGTGTTTTGCTCATTTTCCTGCCTTATCTGCCGCTCTAGCGCAATTCTTCGGCACAAGTCGGCATAACAACTGGGAAAGAATGCGTCCGTGCGTAAGGCAGTGGACGGATGATTTGGAAGTCTTAGGGAGTTTTTTAATGGACGTTTTCGAAGCTGACACTGGTTCAGAATCAGAGCAGACTCAGGAGCTGGAGCAGGAAGTTCTCATCCCCTCAACAGCGCATAAACCTCTTTTTGCTGACCTTGAGCAAGAGCCGG
>CAYGNZ010000003.1:11934-31168 GCA_964351345.1 uncultured Bdellovibrionales bacterium
AGTCGCTTTCCGCAAGACCCCATTCTTGTTCTTCAACTACTTCAAGTTCATGATCGGGAGTACTTCGCAAAACTTCGGACCGCAAAAGAAACAATAGAAGATGCAAAAGACGAGTTCAACGAAATGGTTGAGCATGTCTTGAACCTCAACTCCGGGGTAACCGGATTTGTTCGCAAGGCCGTACTTGGCTCAAATGTGCCGCCAAATCACGCTCGCTTACTTGAAGCGATGCATGCCCGAATTACCTTGCTTGAGGAACGCCTGGAGTTTCGCCGTCTCACTTTGGAAGAAGCCCGCAATCTGGCAGCAAGAGCGGAGGATACACCCGATAGACACAACACTACGGTGCTTCGCCAGCGCGCCCTACTCACCCTCGAAAACGAGCCACCTGCCAAACCTTTAGAAGAGGCGGATCGAAGAGTAGAAATGTTCCGCAAACTCTTAACGGAATGCGAGGAGGAAATTGAGGAAGAAGAGGAGACGATACTAGAGTCTGAGGCAGAGGATGCCGGGGCAAAGCGATCCTTAGGGGAACTATCGCAGCACTTCGAAGCCTTTAAAGCTGAAAAGTCAGAGGAAATGAAGCAAAAGGTGCTCAATTCTGATGTAGGGAAGCGTGGATACTCGAAGCTTCAGGCCCTTGCCGAGAAGCTTGAGCGAAAACGCGAGGAGAAATACGCGAAGATTTTTTCGAAGATAAACTCCTAAGCGAAAATCAAAAGGCGCGGCGAACTCGATTTTTCTTAGTCTTTTCACCATACTGCATTCATAGTTGGAGAGAAGAGTAGACCGTAGTGGCAACGAACACCACTTTTTGAGTATGCTAGCTAGCAATTATGATTGAGTATCGAAGACTTAAAGAGAGCGATGCGGAGAGTTGGCTTCAACTGCGACTCCGTGCATTGCAACTGAACCCCGAAGCTTTTGGCGACTCGGTTGCCGAGACTGAGGCGATGAGCTCTGAAGACCTTTTGCGAAGAATTTCTTCGGAAACGGAATTTCCTCAGCGCTTTGTTTTGGGCGCATTTGATCGGAATTCCTTAGTCGGAATTCATGGCTTTCGCCGGGAACGGCGAGAGAAGTCCAGCCATAAGGGCTATATCTGGGGCATGTTTGTCGCTCCAGAGGCACGCGGGCGAGGAGTGGGTAAAGCCATGCTGACCCACTTAATCGACGATGTGCGAGAAACAGAGGGTATCGAACAGTTGATTTTGTGGGTCTCAACCACAAGCCCTCGTGCACGATCGCTTTACACGGCGATGGGATTTGAGCGAGTGGGTACGGAACATCGCGCAATGCGCATTGGTGATCGATATATCGATCTCCATCAGATGGTGCTGTTTTTGTAGAGTAACGTTAAGGATGATGCGGAGTAGGTGGAAATGAAGGAAGTATGGTTACGCAAAGATGAGACACTAGATCTTCACACGATTGCAGAGCTAGTAAAACTCGATAACAAAGAGATTCGAGTGCATCGGATTGGAAAATCTACTCTACGCTTCCTCCCCAACGGGCCGATGCTGATTAGCAAAAAAGCAGCATCAAACGTTGTCGCGTTCCGGCGATAGGCGACATTATCCCTCGTTCATCGCCGCGTAACGACAAGCCGTGGCCTCGTTTTCCGCTCGCATCGGCTGCGCATCCCACTTGTACGCCGGTGTGGTCCAACCACTCAGATTCGTGAGCGCGATGTCAGAGAATGCTTGGATGATATCGTCTCGATCATTAAGTGCCGCAATGTAGCGAAACTGCTCGCCGCCATGCTCTAAGAAAATATCTTTATTCTCCCCTTCAATCTCTTCGAGAGTTTCAAGACAGTCCGCTGCAAAGCCGGGGCAAATTACATCTAATTTCTTCACGCCAGATTTGGCGAGCGCTTCCATCGTTTCATCCGTGTATGGACGAATCCATTCCTCTTTTCCAAAAAGAGATTGGAAGGTCACCATATAGAAATCTTTTTCAATGCCTAATTTCTCTGCTAGTAGACGGGCCGTTTTCTGGCAATGGCAATGATACGGGTCTCCTCCGTCGAAATAACGTCGTGGTATTCCGTGAAAAGACAGCACTAGCTTCTCGGGCATTCCCTCCTTATCCCACCGTTCCCGAACGCTTGTCGCGAGGGCAGAAATGTATCCGGGGTGATCATGGTATTGCATCACCGTGCGAAGCTCGGGCACCCAGCGCCAATTGAGTAACTCTCGAGCAACTGCATCAAAGACGGTCCCACTGCTGGTTGCTGAATATTGAGGATACAGAGGCAGAATTAAGAAGCGGCGAACGTTTTTTTCTTTTAGTTCTTGAAGTACGCTCGAAATCGACGGGTTTCCGTAGCGCATGGCATAGACCACCTCAAGTGGTGAGCCAATGTGTTGTTCGAGATTTTGTTTTAACTTGTTGGTAATTTTCTCGGTGGTCACTTTTAATGGAGAACCCTCTTCCGTCCAAATTTCGCGGTAGAGAGCGGCTGATTTTTTTGGCCGAGTAAGAAGAATCGGTCCGTTGAGGATCATCCACCATAAAAACTTAGGCAATTCGATCACTCGAGGATCAGATAGAAATTCTCGGAGGTAGGGTCGGAGCCCCTTGGCCGTGGGCTCCTCGGGAGTGCCGAGATTGACCAACACCAGCCCCACTCGCTCCGTGCTTCCGTGCTGATAATCGCTATCTCCGAGAAATTCGACCATGTTGTAATTCTCCGGCTAATTTAGGCTAAGATTTGGGCCTCACTTTGCCTTAGTTTTCCCTCGATGGAAAATCGACGATTTTAGGCTAAACTGCCCGCACCGCGATTGTATCTGATATAATCAGGGGTAAGACTGTGTTCCTTGCCAAACCTTTCGCAAAATATTGATTTAAAAACGCCAGCGATGAAATCAAAAGTGAGCGAAGCAGTTGACCAATGCATTCTAAAGCTGGAAAGTTCATCGAGGTGCTGCGATGTTTTTTCGCGGGTTTCGGAGAAGATTAGTTAAGTAGCTATTTTAATTTGATATTGTTCTATTTATGGGCTTTTTCGACTTCATTCTGTCTCTGATTCTTCTCGCGCTCGCAGTAGCCACCATTTGGTTTATTGGCAGCCCCTTGTATGGAGCGGTTCGCGGCTTATTCGGCAAGGGAACGAAAAGAAAAAAGCCAGCTCGATTTGGAAAGCAGAAAAAAGCAGCCGCACGGCTTGATAAGGTTGATGCCCTTCTTGCCGAGCAGAAATGTCTTGAAGCGATAAAGCATATGCGACGGGCGTATGTGCTCGATATCCCCCGGACGGCTGAAAAAATCGACCTCCTCAAGAATCATCATCAGAACTATCTCTCTCGCTGCCTGATAATTGCAGAAGAAATGGGCTCACGTGCGGAGAACATCCCCGAGGTCGAGCGGCACTTTATCGAGCGCAATGAATTGTTAATTCTTTTGCTCAAAGCTCGTGAGTCATTTCAAAATTTGAAATCCCGACGGGAACAAGCTGGCAAGAATATTCCAAGCTGGAGTCAATCAGACTTCGAACAACGAATTAAAGAAATTCAAAGCGAACTTGAACGAAACGAGAAGGAGCTTGAAGAATCTCTTAACGTTCTTTTAGATGCGCTCGCCGTTCCCTCATCGGAAAATATCGTTTACCACTAAGGCGCCGCGATCCTCAGAGTCGTTTTTCCATAAACACATCGGCACGATCATACGCTGATTCATGATCCGGAGTGCTTCGAGAAAAGCCGTATCGTTGATAGAGCTTGAGCGCGCCGTTAAGCTGGCTATTAGTCTCAAGCGTAATTCGTTTCGCCCCTTTTTCTGCGGCCCAAGTAAGTGCATACTCCAGAAGTTTTCCGCCTATCCCCTGGCCCTGACAGCTTCTCGAAACACACATTTTTACCAATTCGAATTGGCCCTCACCTGTCGCCATCAGCGCGCAGGTTCCCAGAGCAGTGTCGCCAGAGTAGGCAAAAAACACCTCGCCACCGGCGTCTCGAATACTCCCTTGAGGATCTCGAAGAATCTCTGCATCACTTGCTTCATAGTCAAAAAACCTTTTGACCCACTCTTCGTTGAGATCATGAAAATCGTTACGAAACTTCGGGTCCCAGGTACAGAAACTCAGCGTGGGCACTTCTTCTTGCGAACGAATTACTCGCTTAGAAAACTTTGTATCTCGAAGATTTGTTTCTATTTTTTGGATCATTCCGAGAAACTCATCGGTCTGTTCCCCAAGAATTTCTCTTACGCTGCTGTCAATTCGCTGCCAAATCGGTTGTAGTTCCTCGATTAGCGACTTTCCTTTTTCGCTCAAGCAGAGCAGGCGCCGCCGCTCGTCCTTAGGGTCACTTTGATTGGAGATCCAATCACTCGCGAGCAGCTCGCGCGACATTTGGCTAATGGCAGGGTGCGTAAGATGGAGCGCTTTCGCTGCTTCGGTAACTCCGGCAGAGCCGTAATGGTGAAGGTAGCTTAAGAGACCAAAGTAGCGTGGTTCGAGATCAAAATTATAGAAACGATACACATCCGCTGTTTCCTCAAAAAACAGCTCGCTTAAACGGCGAAGCCTGCTTCCAAGTCCTAGCGTTCCTAGTTCAGCCAAATAGTCCACGGGTTTATCTCCTTAGGGTATTTACGTAAGCACTTACGTAAATACACCAGGAGGAAGCAGGAAGCAAACAGAAGCCTTAGTTTCCCGCCATCTCGGCAATGGCAACTAGCTCTGCCGATTCTGAAGAAACTTTAATAATTTTAGCTGTTTGTGGGTGTTTAAAACTAATCTCGCTGGCGTGTAGCAAGAATCCCTCGCGATGGATATGAAGCAGCGACAGTTCGCTTTTTGCTCCATAAAGCGCATCCCCCACAAGTGGCAGCCCAAGACTGGCAAGATGGGCCCGCACCTGGTGTCGACGCATTCCCGCACCCTGAACTTTGAGCAGCGAAACATTTTCTCCAATTCCGAGGAGACTTGAATGTTTGCGAATGTGTGAGCAGGCAGGAAGTGAATCAACACTGTCTGCTTCGGCAACTTGCATTCTTTCTCCGCCGGCAGCGGAGCGAAGAGGGAGATCTATGCGAACTTCCGTACCCGAGAGCCGACCTTCAACTAAGGCGAGATAGTCTTTTTGTACCGCACCGGAGAGCAGCATTTGATGAAATCTGTTCCAAATCGCTGGGGTCTTGGCTGCAATCATTACTCCGCTTGTTGAATAATCGAGGCGCTGCACGAGTCCCGCTTCACGAGGATCTTTTGAGGCAGTGGCGCATTGAGGCGCAATTGCTGCAATATGATCGGCTGCGGTAAGCGCGTCATCTCCTCGAATCACCACTGAGGCCATGAGGGGGGGCTTTGCGATTGCAAGAAAGGCATCATCTTCATAGAGCACTTCGACCGCACTGGCGTCGAGATCAACTAGCTCCGGTCGAGCACGAGCTTGGAGATACACCTCCTCCAGCTCGACGACATCCCCTGCTCTGAGCAGCATTCCGCCTTTCGCTGGCTTGCCGTTACAAAATACCTCCTGCTCTCGGCAGAGGGCTTTTGCCTGCCGCCGACTAAGTAGTGGAAATTCTTGTGCGAGAAATGCATCCAGACGAGTTCCGGCGCTCGCGTCCGAAACCCTGCGTTTAGTTCTCACTGCGCTCACCTACTGGCGTCCGCTTTTCTGGAAGCTGCAGCGGCCCCAGTCCGTGACCATGGAGTTCTTGACCCTGATAGTTTCGCTCAAGCCAGGTAACGTCGTAGGTAATTTCTTCGAACTCTTTTTGCTCAAGAAGCCAACGATGGAAACCAAGGGTTGTAGGCAAACCCTCTAAAACGTATTCGCCAAGTACCTGTTTGGCTCGCGCAATGACTTCTTGGCGAGACGGGGCAGTCACAATTATTTTACTGAGTAGTGAATCGTAGTAGGCAGACAATTTGCTGCCCGCCTCTACCCAACTATCCTCGCGCACACCGCGTCCGCCGGGGCGTGAGACATAGACCACCGTGCCCGTTGCCGGCTTGAATTGGGCGCTTGCGTCCTCCCCGTAAACCCGGAACTCCATTGAATGCCCGGAAACGATAAGGTCCTTTTGGGCAAAACTGAGCTTCTCCCCGCTTGCGACCTTGAACTGCTCTTTTACGAGATCAACGCCAAAGACTTCTTCAGTAACCGGGTGCTCCACTTGGATTCGCGTGTTCATCTCTAGGAAATAAAAGCTCCCTGTCGCCTCGTGTCCATTTTCAACAAGAAACTCAATAGTACCTGCTCCCTGGTATCCCACCTCTTTGCATAAATCGACTGCGGTTTGTTGAAGACCTTCGCGGACTTTGGCATGGAGGTGCGGGGCGGGGGCTTCTTCTACTAGTTTTTGATGACGTCTCTGAATACTACAATCGCGCTCGGCGAGATGGACGACATTGCCATGAGAATCGGCAAAAACTTGCACTTCAATATGACGCGGATGTTCGATGAACTTCTCAATGAGCATCTCGTCGTTTCCGAAAGACGCGAGGGATTCTTTCTTAGCCTCAATGCAAGCGCTCTCAAGCTCAGCCTCCGAACGAACTAATCGCATTCCCCGTCCACTACCTCCGGCAACTGCTTTAAGCATCACTGGATAGCCAATTTCTTTGGCTTGTTTTTTAAAACTGGCCGCATCTGGCTTCACTGCCCCTCCCGGAACAACAGGTGCTCCAGAACGCTGCGCCACTTCTCTGGCCTTGTCTTTCCCCGCCATTAGCTCGATTACTTCAGGGCTGGGACCAATGAAGGTTATTCCTTCGCGCAAAACCGCAGAAGCAAACTCAGCATTCTCTGCAAAAAATCCGTAACCCGGATGAAGGCAATCGGCCCCACTTTGAATGGCAGCTTCAATTATCTTTTCTTGATTGAGATAACTCTCTCGAGCAGAGGAGGCGCCCAAGGCAATGGCGTGATCGGCTAAGCGAAGCGCAAGACTTCCCTGGTCCGCTTCGGAGTAAACCGCAACGGATTCAATACCAAGTTCTCTGGCCGCACGAATTATTCTCACGGCGATTTCACCGCGATTGGCAACCAGCACCCGTTTGAGCTTTTTGACTACCTTTCTCACCGCTGTGCTGCCCCCCGCTCCGCGTGGCTTTGCCAATTTTCCGCTTAAGAAAAAGCTCGGTTTTTCTTCGGGATTTAGAATTTGCTGACCGCAGCCAGCGGCGGCGATTTTTGCTAAGCCCCAAGGATATTGTTATGTTTTGCTGTTTCTTGAAACTACACGGGGGGAGTAGGTGATGTCCAGCAATCAACAAAAAGTACTGATACTTGGCACGGGTCCGTCAGGACTGACCGCCGCGCTTTACTCTGCGCGAGCGAATCTGGAGCCAGTGGTTATTGACGGGCCGGAGCCGGGTGGCCAACTTACCACCACCACCGATGTAGAGAACTTCCCCGGTTTCTCTGAGGGAATTATGGGCCCGGACCTGATGCAAGAAATGCGTAAACAGGCGGAGCGATTTGGCACAACGATCGAACGAGGGTGGGCAACAAAAGTCGACTTAAGTTCTCGCCCATTTCGAGTCTGGGTAGATGAGGAAAAAGTGTTTCAATGTGAGGCCTTGATTATCTCCACTGGCGCTACTGCCAAAACACTTGGTTTACCGCGAGAGTCTGAGTTGATGGGCTTTGGGCTTTCTACCTGTGCAACTTGTGATGGTGCCTTTTTCCGTGACCAAGAGATTGTAGTAATTGGCGGTGGTGATTCCGCATGTGAAGAAGCGCTTTTCTTGACCAAGTTTGGCTCACGCGTCCGCTTGATTATGAGACGAGCAGAGTTTCGCGCCTCTAAAATCATGGAAGAACGCGTACTTGCTCACGAGAAAATTGAAGTGATTTACAATCAAAATCTGGTTGAACTCCTTGGCGATCAAAAGTCAGGCATCACGGGCGGCGTTTTAGAGCACAGTGAAACCGGAGAGCGAAGTGAAATCGAGTGCCAGGCTATCTTTTATGGTATCGGACACCACCCCAATACGGAGCTGTTTAAAGGCGTGCTCGATATGGACGAAAATGGCTACTTGATCACCAAAGCAGATGCGACTTCAACTAATGTTGAAGGGGTATTTGCCTGTGGCGACGTGCAAGACCATGTATGGCGTCAGGCAGTGACTGCGGCGGGAACGGGTTGCATGGCTGCAATTGAATGCGAGCGTTGGCTTGCCGATCAAGAGTAATCTCTTCTCTTTAAGGAATTAGCGTTTTTTATCGTCGCGCAGCCTAAGCCTATCGCCGACTGCGATTTGGCCTAGTTCAGCAGCTGAGCCGCAATTCGCTGCCAGCTCAATAAATCCAGCACTATTGGCTATTCCGGCAATTTCGCCCGGCGGGATCGACTGGTAGTTCTTCACAAGTGGCACACTCTGGCCGCTTTTTTCCATGTAGAGCTCAACTCCCTTCTGCGCATCACCAGGCACGGGGATGGAGCTCATTGCATTGCCAAACCGGTCAATTTTTCGCACCACGCCCTGCACTTCTCCATCAAGGATTTGTGAAGAAGGTAGGTCCAATTCAACGAGTGGCGCTTGTAGTACGTCAATCTCGCTGCCAATCTCGGAGGGTTTGTCCCCTGCGGCAAGGCGTGCAGCACATGGTGCGAAAAGATCGCGACCATCGAAGGTACTCCCTACGGTTGCTGCACGCTCGGCATTGGGTAGGGCCCACGCCGAAGTGGCTCGGCTTATGGCCACAACCCCAGTAAAAATTCCGTTGTCGGGACCAATAAAATACATTTTTTTTGTTCGCTCAGTGTCGGGAGCAGGAACTTCTAGTTCTAACAGCACAGCCCGGCGGGAGGTACCAACGCCGGGGTCTACTACGGCGAGATGAATACTATGCTCGGGAAATCGCGGGACCGCTTCTGCGAGAAAAAACGAAGTTGCTTCTAAATCTGCGTGGGGAAGATCGTGGGAAAGATCGCAAAGACGCACGTCAGCGCAAGAACTTAGAATCACGCCCTTCATTTGCGCAACATAGGAGTCTTGGACGCCAAAATCGCTCAGCAAGGTAATAATGGGACGTTTGGTCGGCATATCGAGAATAATCCTAATCTCGGTTCTTCCTCAAAAAAAAAAGGGCTACTGTAGTAAACTACAGCAGCCCTTCTGATCCTAAACGAATCTTGCGTTTGCTGGACTAGATAAGCCCGACAAGCTTAAGCGCAATTACGAATGCGTAAATTACGAGTGATTCGATAAGAACAAGTGCACGTAGCCAAGGCAAAAACATTTGGCCTGCTGCACCTGGGTTTCTTCCGATCGCTTCAAGAGCCGCTGCAATAGCTTTACTCTGTCCCATCGCTCCACCGAAAGCGGCAATAGCGATACCGAGAGCAGCAAGCCCATCAGCACCCAACACTACACTTGAATCCTGTGCATATGCTGGTTCTACAAGTGCGAGCATGGCTACTGCCATCATCGCGAAAGAATTGAATACACGCATTGATTCCTCCATTACATGTTTTCATCAATATAAATCTGAAGCAAAAGACGTCTTGCTCTTAAGTCGCACCCTGCCTGAGGGTCTCCCCGCTTCCGATAGCGCTCTCTCGAGAGGAGAGAAAATCTTTCGGAAACGTAAAGACTTCTGCAAACAAGCGACTTAAACAGAAAGCTCGTTTTTTACAACAGCAACTCTACAGTACGACCCTCTTTGGTCGTTCCTGCGCTGCATTCCACCCCGCTAGTGTTCTTCGTGAGCCGTTGCGAGGCGAATGTAAATCATACTCAAAAGCGTAAAAACAAAGGCCTGAATAAAACAAACCATTGTTCCCAGCGCGTAAAATAGTACCGGCACGAAAAACGCGACGGTTCCCTGAGTAAGTCCGGTAAAAATAGACAGGGCCAAGTGATCGCCTGTCATATTTCCAAATAATCGTAAACTTAAGGTCACGGGTCGCACGCTGTGACTGACCAACTCAATCACGAACAGTAAAATTGCAACCGGAAATAGAAATCTATTCAGCAGAGCCGGGCCACCGAAAAAATGTTCAACATAATGTTTGAAGCCTACGGTTCGGATACCCCAATAGTTGTAGAGGACAAACACACACAGTGCGATACCAAGGTTGAACTGAAACTGGTCAGTTGGCATCAAAAAGCCCGGTATGAGGCCGATGAGATTCATGCAGAGAATGTAAAAGAAAAGCAGAGCGACAAAGGGGAGATAGCGTCGATTCTCTTTGCCCATTGCGCTGTCCCCCAGCCAAACGATGAAGCCCGTAAGCACCTCAAAAAAGTTTCTTACGCTCAATCCTTCATCGGGGATAAGTGGGTCAGGGGAACTCTTAATCGCTTTGCGCCCAACAACCGCTGCAGCGCCAAGCCCAAGAGCAACCACCGCGCCGGTTGCAATCGGCAATTCTATTTCCGGCAAAGCCGTCTGGATAAAATTGAATCCTGCCATTCTAAACTCGCTTTCGTATCCGTACTTCGGCCTCGCTGCGAAATGCAGATCTCGAGAAAATTGATTATTTTCTGGATGTCAGCGAGGCAAGTTTGTCGCACTTTCCTATACCATTTCACCGTAATAGTAAAAGCCTCAGCACCACTGAAGGGCTTTTCCCAAGGCGAACCCTAGCACAGGGAGCGGGAAGGCTTAGAATACCTAGCTAAGTATCTGTATTTACTAAACTAACTAAATTCTCTGCGGCTTTCGCTGGCGAAAGCCTAATGTAATAGACAATACGCCAAGTAAAAGCAGGCCGATTAAGAGATACGCAGTAAAACTAAGTAAAAAACCGAGTAAATCTGAACTCCCGCCGCGCAGGAGCAATAAGAGGCAGAGAAGTATCGCCACGGATTTCAACAGCAGAGCCTGGATAAGATTACTTACTCTTGATCGCCTCCTCTCGTCCTCAATCAAATTCGCGCCAAGCAATCCGAGCAGGAGAAGCCTCCAACTTCTAAAATTAATCAATGAAAAGAGGCTTCCAAGGAGCATGCCAAAAAGCGACACACCCGCTAGCTCAAGATCAAGAGGTCGGCTCTGGAAAAACCAGCGAACGGAAAAAAACAGCAGCCAGAAAACGACAAGGCCGACAAAAAATAGCCGCTCGACTTCTCTCGCATTGAAAGTTCTCAACGAACTACTCACGTAAAATCTCCTCCGTACAAAACGGGAATTGAAATGACGATAACATTGGTACCCAATACTCGTTGCAAACCTAGTCACCGGCCTCCTCAACTGGCAATCGTGCTAGGAATTGATGGAGCAACTGCTGTGCGAGGCCGCTCAGTAGCCAAGAGGCTAGTATTCCACACTACGGCACTATCCTTCTATAGCACGAACACTTGAGGAATTTTATTCGTTCTCACCATTTCATTTTTCAAACAGCGATTTTTGAGCGCATGTTTTTTTTTGAAAAAAAATTTTTTCCATGCATGTTTTTGAAATCTTTCGACCTTGGCAAAAAAAGAAGGCTTTGGACGCCTTCGGATGTTTGAATTGTTTCTCCGTAGCATGTAGGGTCGGTGACCTCAGAGGTTGAACTATTTTTCTTGGAGCGAATCGTTGACTCTCATCCGCTTCTTGATCATATTCGGTTTTGGTCCTTTCCGGTCGGTGACTTTCCGTTGTTGACTTTGTAGACCACCCTTTCAAATCTGTTCTCTTTTAGTTTTACTTCGATTTGGAATCGAAGGAGTTTTACCAATAAAGCGTGTGTAATCTCTTTCTAGAATCGAATGATACACGTTGTGCTCAGATAGATGTTGTCCGGATGATGTTCGACAACTTGTCATTAGGTTTGAGCTCTTACGTGTGATTTCGATTTTTGCGTTTGGATTGTTTTCCCGGTGTCGGTGAGCTGTAATTTTTCGTTATTCTCACTAAGCGTTGGGGAAATCAGAAATTGGTTGAGTTAGATAGTGCCAAATAAGAGCTCTCAACTTCTTGTCAGCGCAGATTCTTTAGAAACTACTAGCTTGCTAACGCTTTCCCGAGAAAAAGAAACGACTTTGCTCTCCTCCCGCGAAAATGATGCTCAAACTTCAGGCGCATTTAAAAGCGCTGACTCCTCTGACATCTGGGACAGCACGAAAGAAGTCTTAAAATCCTATCTCGATCAGCAGATCTTCACTGCTTGGATAAAACCGCTGTCTATTGCTTCTATTACGGCCCCTGATGTCGCAAGCAGTGCGGGAACATCAGGGAAAAGCTCAGCCTTAGGTAAACAAGTCGAGGTAAGTCTCCTTGCTCCGAATAAATTTTGCTGCGAACACGTGGAACGCCACTATGGTGAACTACTTGCCGAGACTCTGACTAAAATACTCGGGGTAAACAACGCGAATTTAAACTTTAAGGTATCAACTCTACGGAGTTCGGTGAGCCCAAACGCTTCAGCTTCTACTGCGGGGGAGAATTCTTCGAGCGAAAGTTCCGCGAGTCGGAAAGTTGCCGGCGCTCCTTCTACATCTCAAACCTTGAGTCCCAACAAGGCAAAGCAATCTCGTCCACAGCCAGCTCCTGCGGTTCGCGAGGAAAGCCTGGAGACGAATCTTAATCAGAATTACAATTTTTCAAATTTCGTCGTCGGTGGCTGTAATCAGTTCGCCTACGCAGCATCTCTTCGAGTCTCGGAACACCTCGGAGTAAAATACAACCCTCTATTCCTTTACGGTGGTGTAGGACTTGGTAAAACTCACCTCGCCAATGCCATCGGGAACGCTGCACGACGACGAGGAAAGAAAACACTACTGGTTTCTTCAGAAAAGTTTGTCAGTGAGTTGATTACTTCACTTAAATCGAACTCCATGGATAAATTTAAGAGTAAGTTCCGTTCCTTGGACCTTCTCATTATCGACGACATCCAGTTCATCATTGGTAAGGAGAGAACCCAGGAAGAGTTCTTTCACACTTTCAATGAGCTCTATAATCAAAATAAGCAGATCATCATTACCTCGGACAAAATACCGCAAGAACTTACCGGACTCGAAGAGCGCCTACGGACTCGCTTTGCCTCTGGTTTGAGTTCTGACTTGCAAGTTCCGGATTTTGAAACTCGAGTTGCAATCGTTAAAAAGAAATCGGAAGCAAATGAGGTGTTTCTCAATGACTCTGTGGCGGGATTGCTTGCGGAGCGAATTGATACCAACGTTCGTGAGCTTGAAGGTGCCCTAAATCGGCTTCTTGCTTTTGCCTCGCTCAATGAGAGAGAGCCGGACCTAAGCTTGGCTGAGGAAGTTCTAAAAAGCATCGCACCGCAAAAAATTCGCGACGTAAGTACTGATTCAATCCAGCGCGTGGTTGCTGAGAAGTTCAATGTGAGCGTTCATGACCTTGTTGGTAAAAGAAGAACGCACAACATCGCATTTGCTCGTCAGGTGGCGATGTATCTTTGTAGAAAACTCACCGGCTGCTCGTATCCAGAAATTGGTGCAATCTTTGGCGGTAGAGATCACTCCACGGTAATTCACGCCAACAAGGTCGTGTCTGAAAAACTCGAACGCCTTCCTCTTCTCGAAGAAGATATAAATGCGATTGAGCAATCTCTGTTTAGCTAATTCCTCTTTGCCTGCCTTTGGCAAAACCAAATTAAGTTCTTAAATTCCAAATACTTTTAACTTAAAGTAACTAAAATCTAGCTTGTGGATAACTTGTTGGTTTCTTCTAGCTATTTTTGACTAAATTATCCTAACAAACGATTATAGTACTAATTTATCAGGGTTTTTTCTTACATAAATTGGAAAATTTTTTTCATTTTATTCTGTGGATAACTTGCGGATAGCTTGCGCATTCTCTTGTGGGCGACTGACGATAATTGGCCAGCTTATTAACAAGGTAAAATTACGTACAAACTTGTGCACTTTTCTACACAAGTCATCCACAAGCTAACTCACAGCTCATCAACTGCTCACGCACAGCACAAAATCAAGTGTTCATTGGAACTTGCTTTAGTTTTCCGCAGATTCTGCTCCCCCCTATAACAACTACTACTCTATTTCTTATATATAAGTATTAAAGAGGTTATGATGGAGGGGATTGAATAGAACTTTAGAAATTGGAAGTAAGTTCGAAGTTATGAGAGATTAGGTTCTCGTATTTCGTTCGTATCTAGGAGTGGCCCTCTCATGAATTTTTCGATCTCCAAAGAAAACTTCTCTCACCTGTTATATCTCTGCAACACCATTGTTGAGCGAAAGAATACGATGCCTATTTTGGCAAACGTGAAGCTCAACGCCGAGGGAAACTCCCTGAGTGTTACCGCAACCGACCTTGAGGTAAGCCTTATTGGTCGTGCAGATGCGAAGGTGAAAACGCCAGGAACTCTCACCGTTGATGCAAAGATGCTCTATGACATCGTTCGAGAGCTACCCAACCAAGACATCACCGTCAGCGAATCGAAGCGACAAAGACTTGATATTGAATGCGGGCAGTCTAGATTTAAAATAAACGGCACCTCTCCAGATGAGTTTCCTGCAGTCGCTGGGGTTGAGTTAAAGAATCCAATTTCTGTCGACGCGCCGAAGTTCTACGAAATGTTCGATAAGACGTCATTTGCGGTCTCGACTGATGAAACTCGCTACAACATTAACGGCGTGTATGCTGAAACCGCGGAAGGTCCTTTAGGGCCAGGGAAACCGTGTTTGCGCTTTGTGGCTACAGACGGTCATCGACTTGCACTTATTGATCGGCCAGCAGAGGGCTTTAAATTCGATTCCTCCGTGATTATTCCAAGAAAAGGAATCAACGAATTAAAGAAAGTACTGGAAGATAATGAGGGAGCTGCAAAGATTTCCCTTAACGAGGGATTTTTTACTGTACAAAGCGGTACAGTGACTCTCGGCGTCCGTTTAGTGGATGGTCAGTTCCCTGACTACAAACAAGTCATCCCACTTGATCACACTACCACGGTAGAAGTGAGCCGCTCAGAGCTCCTCTCAGCCGTGAAGCGAGTATCTCTTGTTACCACTGATAAGACCAAGGCAATTAAGTGTAAGCTTCTTGACGGTAACTTACTCGTTTCATCGTCGAGTCCAGAGTATGGTGAAGCTTCAGAGTCTTTGGCTGTTGAGCAAAATGGAGAAGATGTCACTATCGGCTTCAGTGCTCGGTATTTAATGGATCTCCTTTCTGCGATGAGCGCAAGCGAGATGATTACCATCAAGCTTAAGGGAGAATTAGGGCCTGGAGTGTTTATCGGCTCTGGAGATGAGCTCTACAGCTGTATCGTGATGCCGATGCGTTTTGAGTAAGCTCTCTGAGTTTACCCGCTCTGGATTCTCCTTTCCCTAAACAGCTTTGGTCGAAGCTGTATTTTGTTTCCTCACGGGGTATTGCGTGCATCTTCGCCACTTAGAACTCTACCGCTTCCGTAATCTCAAGGAACAAACAATTACATTCCCTCAACGCCTTACGCTTATCCTTGGTGATAATGGTCAGGGGAAAACAAGTATTATCGAAGCGATTTATCTCCTTGCTCATGCAAAATCATTTCGTTCAAACCGAAGCAGGGAGTTGGTAAGCTGGTTAGCTGATGCTGAGAGTTCATCGCGAGAGGTTGATTGCTCCGTAGATGGTCGCTTAGAGAGCGAGAGCGGCACAAAAACTCTGCGATGCGCGATTTCAAAAGGAAAACGGTCTATTTTTCTAAACGGGAATCGTTTGGAAACGGCGAGTAGCTTTTACGGGCAGCTAAACTGCGTCGTATTTACTCCTGATGATCTGATTCTAGTGAAGGGGTCTCCCTCGAACCGCCGATCATTTCTTGATCGAATTCTCGCAATGAGTGATCGAGGCTATGTTGATAGCCTTGTTGCGTATCAACGGGCGCTTCGAAGTCGAAATAAGATAATTAGCGAGCAAAAAGACCGCTCTTCTTTGTTGCAAGTAGTGCGACCCTGGGATCAACTTCTTGTTGAGCATGGGCGGATAGTTGCAGAAAAACGAAAACACCTAATCGATTCTTTGCAGCCACATGCGCAGAAATTCTATCAATCACTGGTTCCAAAACAGAACGAAGAGATAGCTTTTTCGTATCAGAGCCACTTTCTCGATACTCACAACACTCTTATTAGCGCCGAGACAATGCGTAGCGTTTTCGCTGATTCTCTTGCGAAAGATTCAAAATCTCGCGGCACAAGTGTGGGAACACACAGAGATGAGGTGGAGATAAGCTTAGATACAGGTAGTGGGTTTCATTCGGCTAGAATTGGCGCCTCGCAAGGACAATCAAGAAGTATCGCTCTTTCGCTGAAATTAGCGGCCGTACAAACTCTCTTCGAGCGGACTGGGGAATTGCCAATTGTACTCCTTGATGACGTGGAGTCTGAGCTTGATTCCTCGAGGAGAAGTGCCTTCTATAAGCTACTCGGTAACTTTGAAACCCAAATCATTCTCACGGCCACAGAGCTTTCCCCAGAGCTAAAAATAGCCTGCCCTCAGTTGGCTCAGGTGCTAATTTCAGACGGGGAAGTTCGAAGTATTGAGAGTCCTGCGACCTAAAAAACCTCTTCAAAAACTCGCTCTAACCGAGGCGTTTTTAGGTAAAGAGCTAAGTCTTGAAATTTAGCAGTGATTTTAGGTGTAAGTGCTTATAATCACTAATCTAATTTGCTTGCCCACAGGCTAGCAAAACGGTATACTTCGATGCCTTTTGTATTAAAGAAAAAAGTAGGGATTTTAGAACCTTGCTCGCCTATTCCAAGGAATTGCAGCCTCAATGTCTGAAACCGCCAGCGGTAAGTTAACCGACGAAACTCAAGCAGTAATTTCACCGAATTCCGCAGAGGACTACGGTGCGAATAATATTAAAGTCCTCGAAGGCCTGGAAGCCGTGCGTAAGCGCCCTGGAATGTATATCGGGGACACGGGTGAGCGAGGTTACCATCACCTAGTATTCGAGGTCGTCGATAACTCCATCGATGAATCAATGGCAGGTCACTGTGATCTGATTTCAGTAACCATTCACGTCAATGGTTCCATCACCGTTGAAGACAATGGTCGAGGAATTCCCACCGACATGCACCCAGTAGAAAAGAAAAGTGCGGTTGAAGTGGTAATGACCAAGCTTCACGCGGGTGGGAAGTTTGAACATAAAGCGTATAAGGTCTCCGGTGGGCTCCACGGAGTAGGAATTTCAGTAGTGAATGCCCTCAGTGAGCGTATCACTGTGGAAGTAAAGAGAAACAATAAAGTCTTTTTTCAAGAATTTCGCCGTGGAGATCCAGTTCATCCACTTAAAGAAGTCGGCACTACTTCAAAACGTGGTACTCGAGTCACGTTTTTTCCCGACTCTCAAATTTTCCCCGGCATTGAAAGTTTCAAATACGACACCCTAGCGAATCGTTTTCGGGAGCTTGCTTTCCTTAATGGAGGTATTCGCATTCAGTTCAATGATGAACGCAGTGGTAGAAAACAAGAGTTTTACTACGAGGGTGGAATTCGTAGTTTTGTAGAGTATCTCAATAAAACAAAGTCGGCGCTTTTTGATCAGCCGATGTATTTCGAGGATGAGCGCGACGGTATCAGTATGGAAGTTGCGCTCCAGTATAATGTTTTAGTGAGTCGGTGTATTCCTTCGCAAATAACATCAATACCATTGAAGGAGGAACGCACCTTGCTGGATTTCGCACAGCGCTCACGCGCGGAATCAACAACTACGCCCAACAAAACGGACTTTTTAAGACCGCAAAAGACAAACTTGATGGTGAAGATGTTCGTGAAGGACTGACCGCCATTATCTCGATTAAAATCCCCGATCCACAGTTTGAGGGCCAGACCAAAACCAAGCTCGGAAATAGCGAAGTAAAGGGATTGGTAGAGCAAATGTTGGGAGAAAAGCTTTCAGCATTTTTGGAAGAAAACCCCTCCGTTGGAAAAATAGTTATTGGAAAAGCAATCGATGCGCAGCGCGCGCGAGAAGCAGCAAAGCGTGCGCGGGAGTTGGTGCGCCGAAAAGGAGCGCTGGATTCCATGGCGCTTCCTGGAAAGCTTGCGGATTGTCAAAACGAAGATCCAGGAGATTGTGAAATATATCTCGTGGAGGGTGATTCCGCTGGAGGCTCTGCAAAGCAGGGTCGAGACCGGAAGAACCAAGCGATACTTCCGCTAAAAGGTAAGATTCTCAACGTTGAAAAAGCCCGATTCGATAAGATGCTGGCGTTTGAGGAGATTCGAACCATCATTACTGCACTTGGTTGTGGTATTGGAAGCGATGACTTTGATATTAGTAAGCTTCGGTATCATAAAGTGGTGATTATGACTGATGCGGATGTTGATGGTAGCCACATTCGCACCCTGCTTTTAACCTTTTTCTTCCGACAAATGCCGGAGCTTATCGAAAAAGGATATCTCTATATCGCCCAGCCCCCGCTCTACCGAATAAAAAAAGGCAGAAAGGAGTTCTTCCTCCATGATGATATCGCCTTTGATGCGTTTATCGTAAACGCTGGAACAGATGGTTTGAAGGTGAGTGGTCAAGGTGGAGAGTTAACGCTCGAGGGTCAAGAGCTAGAGAGCTTTCTCCGGGAGCTCGGGAGCGCGCTTCGCGTGCTTGAGGTGCTCGAGCCAAATCAGCATGCACGCAGTATTCTTGCAGCGTTTGCGCTTCAAAAAGGACTCTCTAAAGACACGCTCACTTCGAAAGCGGAAGTAGAAAAAATAGTTTCTGCTGTGCGCGCTCGGCTGGAAAAAGAGCTTTCAGGATTTACTATTGTTGAGCCAGCGTTTTTACCTGACGAAGAGCACGGCACTGTTTCGGTGAAATTTTCAATTCAGCGAGATGGTGAAGAGTTTGGCGTGTTAATTGATTTTGCGCTTCTCGCCTCCGAGGATTTTGTTCAGCTCCAAAATATCCTGAGCAAGACCCACCTTCTGGGTGACGCGCCGTATGAGGCGAATTCAGAGGGCGGCAAAAAATCGTTTAGCTGTAGCGCGGAAACAATATTCGAACTTCGCGAGCAGATTCTTGAGAAAGGTCGCAGCGGTTTAGCGATAACTCGATTTAAGGGTCTTGGTGAGATGAACCCAGAACAGCTTTGGGATACCACTCTTGATCCAGAGCATCGCAGCATGCTGCAGGTTCGCATTGATGACGTGATTGATGCGGACAGCATTTTTACTCTCCTCATGGGTGATAGCGTAGAACCACGTCGCGAATTTATCGAAGACAACGCCCTTCGCGTGAGAAATCTCGACATTTAATAGCTTCACAAATTCAACAGAAGTCACAAGTAAGTAAGTATGGAAAGCACCAACGTAATTCCTGTAAATATCGAAGATGAGATGCGAGGGTCGTATCTTGATTACGCGATGAG
>CAYGNZ010000004.1:0-19028 GCA_964351345.1 uncultured Bdellovibrionales bacterium
AATTGGACTGCGCCCAACGGTGGTGAGCAGATTGGTTATCGGCTCTATCGTTCGACTCAGAATGTTGTCTGTCCAGGCTCTCCTATCGCTACCGAAGGTAGCATTGGCGCTGGTGCAACGAGCTTTGACGACAGCACTGCTGCGGTCGGAATAGTCTATTACTATTCTCTTCGCGCGGTTTACAATGTACCCGATTCTGGCGTCGTAATTGGAAACTGTAGTCAAACCGACGCAGGTAGAATCCAAGAGCCTCCCGCACCAAATCCTCCCGTCGTTTCTGCTTCCGATGGCAGCTTTGAGGATAAAGTCCAAGTCAGTTTCCAGCATCCGACCTCTGGCCCCGAAGTCAGTGCCTTCAATATTTTCCGTTCCACCAATCCAATCGCGCTTTGCGGCTTGGTGAACGATGATCCTGACCCTCTCAGTTCGCAACTGGCTACGAACTTACCGAAAGGGACAAGCCCTCAGCTATTTGATGATACCAACGTCGAACCGGGGAGAACGTACTACTACAGCATGCAGAGTGTCGGCACTGCGCCAACGAGTAAGTCGAGCACTTGTAGCAATATCGATCCTGGTTTTGCTCGTGTCGGGGCACCAAAGAACATTCAAGCCTCTGATGGGACTTTTGAAGACAAGGTGCTGGTAACCTGGGATGCGCCGACGAATGGCGGTGTAATCACCGGCTATGACTTGTATCGAAGCGAGAATCCTGAGTCTTGTGGTAACCTTCTTCAAGCCAACTTACCGGCCACACCGAGAAGCTTTGATGACACCTCGGCCGTTCCTGGGGTTATCTACCACTATTCTTTCAAGACTCAGTCCCCAACAGGGCAGAGTGTCTGTAGCCCTATCGACCCAGGGCATCGACGCATTGCGGCACCGATCAATGTCAGTGCTACTGACGGTGCGTTTCCTGACAAAGTAAATGTTACCTGGCAGCCCTCGCCAAGCGGAGGCAATGTTCAAGGCTATACGCTGTACCGATCCTTGACTCCTGAGCTGTGTGTGACCCCGATTGCAGAGAATCTAAGCTCGGCCACAACGCTCTATGTCGACAATGATGTTGTTCCTGGCACCATTTACTACTATTCGGTCAAAGGGTTGTCCTCAACGGGACCCAGTGTCTGTAGCAATGTGGATCCCGGTCATGCCGTGACGGTATGTAGTGATGGTCTGGATAACGACGGTGATGGAAAGGTTGATTTCCCGGCAGATCCTGGCTGCACAAGCCTGACTGACCAAGACGAGACCGATCCACCGGTTTGTAGCGATGGCATTGATAATGACGAAGACGGGAAAATAGATTTTCCTGCTGACCCAGGTTGTAACAGCCCGCAAGACAGTTCCGAAGAAGATTTGCCGGTATGTAGCGATGGCATTGATAATGACGGCGACGGCATCGCGGATTTCAATGGCGGCGACCCTGGCTGCACGAGTGCTGATGATGACGATGAGCACGACGAAAATCTAGTCTGTGACAATGGTCTTGATGATGACCTAGACGGAATTGCGGACTTTAAAGCTGGTGGTTTGGGAGATCCCGGATGTGATGCTCCAGCTGACCCGAGTGAAGATGATGAAACGCTTCCACTACGTAGCCCTGCCTTTGTTAAGTTCAATACATTTCTTGGACAGCAGTCCTTTGCGGAGCTGATCAACCAAGGAACGAAGGAAAAAGATGTGGTGCTCACCATTTACAACCTTCGTGGCGAGCCGATGATCCAGCGCACAACCCTAGTGCCACCGGGAAGTCAGGTGGACATCGACATCAATTCACTAGTGAAGTTTGCGTGTGATGTATTGAATCAAGGATGTGATGGCTTTGAAGACTTAAGTGCTACCCAAGGGAGTCCAAATGGATTGGGCCGCCCAGATGGCGTGGTCGATACCTATGGTTTGGTAAGTTTCGAGTTTGATGACGGAGATCCAACCGAGCGTTTGCTGGGAAGAATAAGTTTCTATCGACCAAATAAAGATGGAAGCTACTCTTTTGCCTTCGCACGTGAGTTCCGCAACCCCTCAACTGGCCCCACCTACGCCGTATCAAATACGTACGATCCGCGCGGTCAAGGGTTCTTGGTGCCAAACTGGGCTGAGGTAATCGCTTTCGGTAAGCGCGATGGTTCAGGAGATTTGGATTTCTCACCACAGAAATTTAAAATCAATATCTTCGACCAAGAAGGGGTTCTCAAGGATAGCCGTGAGATTATTCTCCCCGGACTAGGTGAATTCGATGTGCAAGCCGGGCATGAATTCGTCAACAGCGAAGGAAAGGTAATCGAGTCGGTCTACTTAGTAGAGGTGCTCCCTGAAGATCCGGATGCGGAGTATTTCCTTTCAGTAAGCCGCTATAGTTCGAACGCGCCACCGGCAGTTTCACCCGAGACCTACAACTTCGCCTTCACGCTGGAAGGGGCTACGGGCACTGGTGAAACACTCTACGCTCCTATTTGTAATCAAGTTGAGGGTGTCGAGGGTCTCAAAGAGCAGCCGTTTGTTGCGGACTGGTTCGAGCTGGCTTGTGTGAGTGATCAGCAGTGTGCGGCTTTGGTGAGCTTTAGAACAGCCTCGGGAGAGGTAGTCGCTGATCAGCAACAACTTTTTGCGCCTAAGAGTCAGTTTCACTTTAATGCGAGTGCCATACTGCCTGCGAGCACCTGTGGCTCGGTAGAGGTGAAGGTTCTTGCCGGAAGTATCGCTGGTCAGAGTATGTATTATCTCCAAGGTAGTGATAATCAACTTCAAACGGCGTTTGCATCCCCAGCGCGACCGAAGGGACGCTCACTTCAGGTGGGCTCGATTAATACCTTCTTAAACATGCAGGATGTATTTACCGTGTTCTCAACTGATGCGGGTACTGCCACTGCAGAGTTTCTAATCCGCTCATTCTCCGGCGGTT
Source organism: uncultured Bdellovibrionales bacterium (assembly GCA_964351345.1). GTDB lineage: Bacteria > Bdellovibrionota_C > UBA2361 > SZUA-149 > SZUA-149 > SZUA-149. The sequence goes on from CAYGNZ010000004.1 coordinate 2,903, forward strand.
CGTTCCCTGGGACATTTGACCTAGGGCAAGGAGCGAGCTCTTCGATTGGGGTGAGCAGTGTTGGTGGATTGCAGTTTCCTGCGAACAGCTACGGTGCCTTGCAGATTAGCACGGAGTCTGATGGGGCAGTGCTTGCTGAAGTTCGACGTATTCGAATCAAGGCAGACGGCACCGTCGATTACGTCATGCCGACCCTGGTGAAATAGTCTCAGACTTTGGCGGGGCCTGTCAGGCCCCGTATCTTCAACAAGCAATCTTGAGGATTCTGCCGTGGTAGTTCGAGAAGCGGCAGCAGTCCTCGTCGCAGTGCATACCTTGGCACTGTCGTGTCCTCTTGGGCAGTAAAAAGCCGTATTATTTCAGTATGCTATTTCAGCTAAGTCCAAAGCTTCGTTTGCATAAGCGGTACGAGTTAGATAGAAATTCAGTGTTCTTAGTAATTCAGTTCATCTAGTGCGATTTCGAGTTGGATGAACGAGGAAACCGACCAAGCATTGTAGTTTATTCCTTTGTCTACGTGGCAGTGATTGCTGTGAAGCGTACGAGGGAAATGTTCAAGACCTCTCTTAGGAGTTGCCCTTATGGCTCAGTCACGTACAGCGATAGTAATCCTTGGTGCTTCAGGAGATCTGGCAAAGCGGAAGTTAATCCCAGCGCTAGAGACTCTTTACTCCCAGAATAAAATCGACGACAGCAATGTGATCATTGGCTCGGGGCGAACAGAATTCTCTGACGAAGACTTTCGTGGGCACTTTGATGTATGTGAAGGCTTCGCCCGCTTGTTGCACTATCACACTGGCCTTGAGGGTATGAAGGAGTATATCCAAGCCAAGGGTGAATTCGACAAGATAGTATTCTTCTTTTCCCTTCCTCCTCGAGTCTACGCCAGCACGGCAAAAGAGCTTGTCGATCAAGGATTTGGCGAGGAGTCCTCGATTATCATTGAGAAGCCATTTGGGCATGACTATGAAACCTCAGTCGAGCTCAACAAAGAGATTACCCAATATTTCAACGAGCATCAGATCTACCGGATAGACCATTATCTCGGAAAAGAAACGGTGCAGAATATGATGGTATTCCGCTTTGCGAACTCTATTTTTGAGCCGATTTGGAACAGCCGCTACATCGAATCAATTCAAATCAGCGCGTTTGAAACTATCGGAACCGAGGGGCGTGCACAGTATTTCGATAACGCAGGAATTATCCGAGATATGGCGCAGAATCATCTCATGCAGCTACTCTGCTTGGTCACCATGGAGCCACCAATAACGCTTGCCGCGGATGATGTGCGTTTGGCGAAGACCAATGTGCTCCGAACGTTGACCATCGAAGAATGCCATCGTTGGCAATACGAGGGGTATCGCAACGAGGAAGGGGTTGCGCCTGAATCTGAAACTGAGACCTACGCTGAGCTTCGGATGCGAGTAAACAACTATCGCTGGAATCGAGTGCCAATCTTCATGCGCACCGGTAAATACATGCCGAGAAAGGGGACCGAAATTGGAATCCAGTTTCGTAAATTGCCACGACTCCTGTTTAACGATGTAGGTGATCTCGCGGCAAATAAGATTGTCATTCGTATCCAACCGAATGAAGGAATTTTTATTGATTTGCAGAATAAAGTTCCCGGCACGGATCAAACGCTACAGCAGACCCACATGAAGTACACCTATCGAGATACCTTCGAACATGAGATTCCAGAGGCGTATCAACGACTACTTCTAGATGTGCTTCGCGGAGATCAGACGCTTTTTGTGAGCGGACAGGAAACGGAAATGTCCTGGAAACTGTTCAGTGGTTTTCTCGATACGGGTGAAGTTTCAATTTACCGGCGTGGGAAGGTGCCACAGTCACGTTTTGCCGTAAATTGGATAGACTTTGATGACTACTAAGATTTTCCTCTTTGTGTCGAACTCCTGAGCAAAGATTTCGGTGAGCAATTTTGATTCCTGAACACCAGCTTCGAACTCTACCAGTATTTAGCGAGCTAGAAGGCTCTGAGCTTGAGAAGCTCGGTGCGGCCATGGTCGAACGTCGAGTACCGAAAAGCAGCTACATTGTCTATGAGGGCGATCCTGGTCCGAGCATGATGTTTCTTTTCGAAGGGAAAGCAAAAGTAAATTTGGTTTCAAATGAGGGAAAGGAAATAGTGCTCGCGATGTATGAGCCAGGGGACTTTTTCGGGGAAATCTCCGTGCTCACTGGAGAGGATCGCTCCGCAAATGTGGTCGCGCTCACAGATTGCCGCCTTTTTGCTCTACCGGGCGAAGAGTTCAAACGCCACATTTCAGGAGAGAACGGTTTGGCCGCATGCATGATGCGAGAGATGGCACTGCGGCTTCGTGCTTCGAGCATGAAGATTGGTGATCTAGTCCTGTTCGATGTGTATCGGCGAGTTGCCCGCACGCTGAAATCTCTCGCTCGACCGACCACGGTTAATGGTGAGGAGCGGCTCGTGATTCAAGATCGACCAACACACCAAGAGCTTGCGAACATCGTTGGAACCTCGCGAGAAATGGTGACGAGAGCCTTAAAGGGCCTGGAAGAGGACGAGTGTATACTAATCGATAGTAAGCGAATCGAATTTCGTAAGTTGCCTCTGTAACCAATCAAAATGCTCTTCTGTAGGAAAAATGCCTCGGGATGGCATCGCATACTAATTCTGCTATTATTTGATACGAATTTTACGGGTGCAAGCAGACAAGTGCTGCTGGTCTGAGTGGTGAACAATGAGCTGTCAGAAATTTAGGTCAATTCTTGAGCAACGAATATTGGTGATGGATGGTGCGATGGGCACCATGATCCAGAGGTATGAGCTCGGGGAGGCGGATTTCCGCGGGACGCGTTTTGTGGATCATGCCGATGATCTTCAGGGAAATAACGACCTGCTGACCCTGAGCAAGCCAGAGGTGATAGAAGAGATTCACCGAGCGTTTCTCAGCGCCGGGTGCGATATAATCGAGACGAACACCTTTAATTCTACTTCAATTTCACAAGCTGACTACGCAATGGAGTCCTTGGCGTATGAGCTGAACTTCGAGGGTGCAAAACTTGCGAAGAAGCTCTGCGAAGAGTTTAGCGCTAAAGAGCCCAACAAGCCGCGTTTTGTGGCCGGCGCAATTGGGCCGACCAACAAGACCGCTTCTCTTTCCCCGGACGTAAACAATCCAGGATTTCGTGCAGTATCGTTTGACGAACTAAAGGATGCATACCTTCTGCAAGTACGAGGACTTGTTGAGGGCGGAGTTGATTTGCTGATTGTTGAGACCGTGTTTGATACCTTGAATTGCAAGGCGGCAGTCTATGCAATTGAGCAGTATTTTGAGGAATCGGGCAAAACGCCACTACCGGTAATGATTTCTGGTACGATTACCGATCAGAGTGGGCGCACCCTTTCTGGTCAAACGCCAGAGGCTTTTTGGATCTCGATTTCGCACACCAAAAACTTACTCTCGATTGGATTAAACTGCGCCCTAGGTGCACGCCAGATGCGTCCCTTCCTCAGAGAAATATCTGAATGCGCATGGGTGCCAGTGAGTGTGTATCCCAACGCCGGTCTGCCCAATGAATTTGGTGAGTATGATGAGACTCCCTCCGAGTTTGCAAACCAAGTTGAAGATTTCCTTAGTAGTGGTTTTGTCAACATTGTTGGCGGTTGCTGCGGGACTACCCCTGAACACATCAAAGCGGTGGCAGCGCTCGTTGAGAATCATTCTCCGCGAGTGATTCCCGAACGATCGCGGAACCTCCAGTTGAGTGGACTGGAGCCAATGATTTACACTCCCGAATCGAATTTTATGAATATCGGTGAGCGGACAAACGTTACTGGTTCTAAAAAGTTCGAAAAGTTGATTCAAGCGGAAGATTTAGATGCCGCGCTTGAAGTCGCTCGGTCACAGGTTGAAGGTGGTGCACAAGCGCTCGATATCAACCTTGATGAAGGGATGCTTGATACCGAAGTTCTCATGCCTCGCTTTATTCATTTAATGTCGGCGGAACCTGATATCGCTCGTCTGCCGTTCATGGTGGATTCTTCGAAGTGGTCAGTGCTTTTAGCCGGACTAAAATGCCTCCAGGGTAAGGGGATTGTGAACTCCATCAGTCTCAAAGAGGGCGAGGAGCAATTCCTTGCGCAAGCTCGTGAGATTAGGAGGTTTGGTGCTGCGGTGATCGTAATGGCATTCGACGAGAAGGGCCAAGCGGATAACTTGGAACGGCGAATTGAAATTTGTCGCCGTGCCTATGATCTTCTGACACAAAAAGTAGACTTCCCACCTGAGGATATAATTTTTGATCCCAATATTCTCACCGTGGGCACGGGGATGGAAGAGCATAACGATTATGCGGTGTCCTTCATTGAGTCTGCGAAGTGGATTAAGGAGAATCTTCCTCATGCCAAAGTAAGCGGTGGGGTGAGCAACGTCTCATTTTCTTTTCGCGGAAATAATCGAGTGCGTGAAGCAATTCATGCGGCCTTTCTGTTCCATGCAGTGAAAGCCGGAATGGACATGGGTATTGTCAATGCAGGTCAGCTCGAAGTCTATGAAGAAATCCCCAAGGATCTCTTGGAACGTGTTGAAGACGTGCTTTTGAATCGTCGTCCCGACTCTACTGAGCGCCTGATCGAATTTGCCGAAACCGTAAAGGGGAAGGCGAAGGTAAATGATACCGAACGATTGAAGTGGCGTGATGCGCCTGTTGAAGAGCGTCTCTCACATGCGCTGGTCAAAGGGATTTTGGAATTCATTGATCAGGACACGGAAGAGGCTCGTTTGAAAGCAGCTCGACCTCTCGATGTGATTGAAGGGCCACTGATGGATGGAATGAACATCGTCGGAGACCTTTTCGGCTCTGGGAAAATGTTCCTTCCCCAAGTGGTTAAAAGTGCTCGCGTAATGAAAAAAGCGGTCGCACATCTGATTCCTTTTATTGAGGCGGCAAAGGAGGAGTCGGAGGAATCCAATCAAAAAGGGAAAGTGCTGATGGCAACCGTCAAGGGCGATGTCCATGATATTGGGAAGAATATCGTGGGGGTAGTGCTTGCCTGTAATAACTTCGAAGTAATTGACTTGGGAGTGATGGTGCCGTGTCAGACGATTTTGGATCGAGCGAGAGAAGAAAATGTAGATGTCATCGGATTAAGTGGTCTGATTACTCCTTCGCTAGATGAGATGGTATTTGTTGCCAAAGAGATGGCTCGACTTGGATTTGATATTCCTTTGCTTATCGGAGGTGCGACGACCTCGCGACGGCATACCGCGGTAAAAATTGCGCCAAACTATAGCCATGGTGCAGTACATGTACTCGATGCATCGCGTTCAGTTCCCGTAGTAAGCGCGTTACTTAATCCAGAATTAAAGTCAGAGCTGTTGAAAAACGTTGATCAGGAATACGCAGCGATTAGGGCGGATCATGCAGATCGTTCCAGTAATCGACGTTTCGTCAGCTTGGAGAAAGCTCGCGAAAATGCGTTTCATACAAATTGGGATGAACGCGTGCCGGAAGTTCCAACAAAACTTGGAGTGCAGGTGATAGAAAAAGCAGATCTATCCGTGCTTCGCGAGTATATCGATTGGTCTCCATTTTTTCATGCGTGGGAACTCAAGGGGAAGTATCCCGATATACTTAGTTCTCCTCGTTACGGCAAAGAAGCGCAATCGCTATTTAAAGATGCCAACAAACTTCTCGACAAGATAATTCAAGAGGGAAGTTTGCAAGCAAAAGCGGTATTCGGATTGTTTCCTGCAAACAGTGTGGGAGACGACATCGAAGTGTATGCAGATGACTCGCGTACTGATGTTCGCACGAAATTCCATACCTTACGACAACAGGCGGAGAAACGTCCTGGAGTTGATAATATCGCTCTCGCTGACTTTATTGCGCCAAAATCTAGCGGTGTCGCTGATTATCTCGGTGCATTTGCGGTGACGGCAGGATTCGGTGCGGACGAGTTGGCGGCAGAATATGCAGCGCAGCTCGATGACTACCAGAGTATTATGGTGAAGGCTCTTGCGGATAGATTAGCGGAAGCCTTCGCAGAATATTTGCACAAGCAAGTTCGAATCAACCACTGGGGATATTCCAAGGATGAAGTACTGGACAATGAGGACCTGATTCGGGAGAAATATCAAGGAATACGTCCCGCCCCGGGTTACCCTGCATGCCCTGATCATACAGAAAAACAAACTTTGTTCTCATTGCTTGAGGTAGAGAAACGCATTGGCATGACGCTCACCGATAGCTGTGCGATGACTCCAGGAGCCTCCGTGTCGGGACTTTATTTTTCACATCCTCAAAGTAAGTACTTTGGATTGGGTCGAATCGAGTTAGATCAAGTGCGTGAGTATGCAGAGCGTAAGCAGAAGTCTCTTGCTGAAATCGAGCGCTGGTTGTCTCCTGTTCTCAACTATGAGCCATCACAGCGTGAAGCTACTGAAGAAAAGATCGGGGACGAAAAAATTGCACTGGTGAGCAATGGTTCGGTGTAATCGTTTCTCATGCACGGCGAAGTAACGATCGTGTGAAATAGTATGTCGCAGGCAGTTTAAGATTATGCTGCCGAGTCCGTACGTAGGCGGAATCCCACACCCAGCACCTTTTCAATGCGCCGACCCGAGGCTCCCAGTCGCCGGAGCATTTGTGCCATTGTCGTCTCGATTTCTTTTTTTGTTGTTTGCGGACGAGTTCTACGGACGTGAGAAGTGAAGTCAGTGAGGCTGAGGAGCGATCCAGGGTATTTTAGGAAGAGCTCAAAAATACCTAGTTCTAAATCTCGTAATGCAATTTTTTGTCCGTCTATCAGGACGCACTTTTCGGAGGCGATAAGTTTGACTAAATCGGTACTCTCGCTGTGGGAGGACTCTTGTTGGCTTCCGTCTTTTCTTGTCGATCTCCTCAGCGCAGCTTGAATACGCGAGAGCTTTATTCTGCTACTGACGTTTTTGGTGATGAAGTCATCTGCACCGAGTTCCAATCCCTTTACGATAACATCTTCTTCGCCCATCGAGGAGTGAAGGAGAATCGGAAGTTCTTTGGTATCAGCCTCGGCACGTAGACGGCTTAAGAGCTCAAGCCCGTTCATTCCAGGCATCATAATATCGAGAAGGATGAGGTCAATCTCGGATTGTTTTTGAGTGAGCATTTTTAGGCAATCTTCAGCGGACTGAGCAGTGCTCACTTGATACTCGGCTTTTGCGAGCAAGACATTTGTCACCTGCAGTACATCGGGATCATCGTCCACTAAGAGTATGTGAGAATCTTTCATTATGTTCAGTGTCTCCAGCGCTCAGTCTAGAGCTGTACTATCGTCAGAAAAGGGTAAAAGCGAGAGAATCTTGCAAAAGCTAATGAATATAGCTGCTTAGAGGTAGTCTTCTTGCAGGCAGCCGGGTAGGTCCATGGCGCCGAGGATTCCAATATTGCGAGGAGATTTTTGAGGAGAAAAATATTGAGCGACATCTACCTCCCTTCCGCTGTCTTGGTAGAACAAGGCTCGGTCAAGAGTGAGATAGATTTCAAGTAGACGCCCTAGGTGTCCTCTCAAAATGTTCGCCGCTATCATCAATCTCACGCGCTGCTGATACTGGGGATTTCGGAAAAACGATGCAAGAGAACTTGCGTGTGACTCTGGAGTAGGAATATTGAGACGACGAAGTTGCTCAATGCCGTAGGTGGCGAAGTCAGACATGTACAGCTTTTTTGAGGAGTTTCCAAGATTCTCAAACTCGGTAAGTTCGAGTATGTGATAACAGTAGAGGTGAATTAGGTAGCGATAGAGTTTGACTCTTTTTGAGAGCAAGAAAGGAGACTTCTCATCCTTATGCGAGCGACTCGCAAGTGTAAGCGCCGGCGGAGTAATTTCTAAGGGAAAGGACGCGCTCAGCGATGAAAGCAGGAGATCTTTGGCGCGGGTGCGGTAGTAACAACATCCAAAGCTCAAAACGATGCCATCGTTTGCTGAGCGAGCACGACGAAGCATTTCTACCGATATTGACCCACAACCGTGTAAGCCTAAATAAAGCGCGTTGTTCTTTAGCGGCAGCTGCGAATCATTGAGCAGGTCAATGACTTGATACTCCAGAGGGGCCGCTTGCTCGTCTTGATATTTCGCGAGTCGTCGACGCCCTGTTTCTTGTAACTGAGCGTCGAAATCGAGGCTTAGTGTGGGAATCTGGCCGTACGCGGTGAGAATCTGAGCGAAGTAACCAATGCCTCCGGCGAAATCAATTACTTCTGCGAAGGCCTGAGAGTCATGGAGGCGTTTAATCAGAGGTAGCAGCGTTTGGATTTCATATTGTTTTTTTCCACAGATACCGAGAATGGCTCGGTGAGGCAGTTTCTCCTCATCGGGTAGTTTCCGTTTCGGAAGCGCTTCAAGCTCAGCGATAGTCTGGAAGTAGTCTCGTAGCTCCCGATTTTTAAGCGTCAGGTAGGCGCCTTTTCGCTCTACTTCGTAAAGATACTCATCGTCGTAATGAGCGAGTTCTTCTATCCATGGCTGAGGGAAATCCTCGAGGTCATTAGGATAGCGACTGAGCACTTCCTCTTTCCAGTACGAACGATGCTGATGAAGAAAAGAGTGAATTTCTTGAAATCGGAGCTCTAAGTCCATTGCTATAAGAAAAGGATTATCGAAAACTGCCTAAGTGATGCTTAGTGAATTTTGTGGTAATAAAACTCGGTGTCTATCTGATATTATGGATTGCATCCTCCTACTACAAATTACGCAGTTTATCTAATATTTAGGATGAAATGATGTCCGAACGAGTGCTCATAGTCATACCAGCGAGGATGGGGTCCTCAAGATTCCCCGGTAAGCCTTTAGCGAAAATTGCAGGAACTGCCATGCTGGAACGAGTCTGGCGGATTGCCGAGTCGATTGATACTGCGACGGAGGTTGTAGTTGCAACGGACTCCCAAGAGATTAGGGAGTTTGCTGAGAGTTTTGGGGCGAAGGCGATACTCACAAGTGAGCATTGCGCTACGGGCACTGACCGAGTAGCAGAGACGGCCAAGCAGCTTGGCGCTGAATACGATATTGTATTTAGTTTCCAAGGAGACGCGGTCCTCATGCCGCCCTCAGTGCTTGCTTCTGTGATAGAGGAAATGCGCCAGGATCCGACAATAGAAATCGCGACTCCGGCAGTGCCGCTTCTTGGTGCCGCACGAGAAAAATTTGTCGCGGAGAAGAGAAAGGGAGGAACGACCGGGACGAGCGTGGTTTTTGATTCTAATCGAAATGCGCTTTATTTTTCAAAAGGCTTAATCCCCAATCCTCGAGATGGCGACATTAGCACCTTACCCCTGTATCTGCATATCGGCCTCTATGGCTATCGGCGGAGCGTTCTGGATCGCTTCACGAAACTTCCGCAATCACCCCTAGAAACGGTTGAAAAGCTCGAGCAGCTGCGTGCCTTGGAGAACGGAATTGGAATTCGCGTGGTGTTAGTTGATACCGAAGGACGGAGTTTGCACTCAGTTGATAGTCCAGAAGACGTGCCGCAGGTCGAGGCGATTATTGAGGCAGAAGGCGAATTGCTTACGCCGTGAGGAACTGAGGTACTACCATGAGCGAAATATCGCTAATCTGTGTGCGACACGGAAATACCTTTGAGTCGGATGAAAGGCCGGTGTGGGTAGGAAGGCAGAGCGATATGCCTCTGACCGCCTATGGAAGGAAGCAGATTGAAAAGGTGGGTCAGGAGCTTCGTGCAAAACAGCTTCGCGTTGATGCCGTATTTCACGGAAGTCTAGTGCGCCAAAGCGAAAGTGCTGCAATTCTCGCTGATATGCTTGCCGATGAGCAGGTGCCGCGTACAGTGTGTGATGCCTTAGATGAAATCGACTACGGGGCCTGGGAGGGGCTACACACTGACGAGGTAAAACAAGGTTGGTCACGGGAGTATTCGGACTGGCTTGAAGGAGTCGTTTGGCCTGAAAGCGTATTTCAGGAGAATTATCGAGAACGCTTACTGCGGCTTTCGAACTGGCTCAAAGAGCTCCGAGAAAGCTTTCCCGATGGCGGGTGTGTTCTTGCGACATCGAGTAACGGAGCACTACGTTTGCTTAACTACTTCGACCGTTCTCGCTGGCAGCAAATTACAGAACAACGAGACGGGGCAACACTTAAAGTTAGCACTGGTGGTTACTGCGAAGTCAAGCTTTCCCAGTCAGGTCTCAAAGTCCTTCAATGGAACTGCAAACCAGATGGTTCGCAGCCGCTTTAGTGCAAGAGTTCCGTTGCCGGAGTTGTGATTTCAGGTAGTGCAAGCTCTTGGTTTTGGAGAAGCCGTCGTAAGGCGTGCGCGGTTCTACGATGTTGATGGACCGTTCGCCGTAAGTCGGCAATAGCGACTGCGGCTGCCTGAGCATTTTCTTGCGTCAGTAAGTTTTCTTTGCATGCGAGCACTGTTTTTTGTACCGCACTGACAAATTCGGCAATGTGTGCACTCACTTCTGAATCATCAAGACGAATGTCGATAGTAGTCACCTTTTCAGACGAGTCACTTGTTGCGTTGGTCTGCTGCGTAAGTTCGGTGAGTGCTTTTTTGTCGATTGTTGCCATTGAATCCTTTGTTTTAAGAGCGAGGGTTGTTAGTCGTGCCTTTTGCTACGCATGCGGTGAGTAGCGCCAGTGAGAGGGTAATTGCAAGGAGTACGCCGAATTTCAGGATCGCACTAAACCTTCGAGTTTTTGGGGTTTATTGAACGCGCTACGTCTCTGACGCCAATGAATTGACGAGGAGGGGGTGTTTCCGGAGTCTGAGTTTTGACGCGTGGAATCGCCTACTGCACCGCTGAGTAGAGATTTAATACTCCCCGTTGACCGCTGGTGAGTCGTTCCTGTGCGACGGTTGTTTCACCGGAGTCGTCTTCAGGCACAGTGAATGGGAACATTAAATTGCGAATTAAGTCGTCATTGGTAAGACAGTTTATTGTTGCCGTACAATCTGCGGTATCGGGTAGAGGATCTCGGAATGCGACATTGGCTCCAATAATGTCAATGGGGTGAAACAGACCCGCGTAGTGGCCCATTTCGTGAGCGATCGTCTCACCGAGAATTCGCAGCTCGTCGTCGGAGAATCGACCGTCCGGTCCGGCTGAGACAAAGAGACTAATGGCCACGGCACTACGCGCAGTCGCGTTTGGTGAACCCGGAATATCAGAAGCCAGCCCCAAAGTACTAGAGCCGGGAACATCAATATCTCCGCCGATGAATACATTTATCGCAGGACCAGGGACTGCTGCCGTATTGGCGAAATAGAAATCCGCGGCACTACCGGGGTCAGGAATGGAATCGGGGCCGTCAATGTCGAAGTCATTTATTGTGACGTTAACTCCCGCCTGCAATCGCCAAATTTCAGACATTCGCGCCAATGCTTGATCAATAGAGGCTCCGGCACCCGAGCGTTGCACCGCGGTGCCAACCCGGAAAACGTTCACGATGAGTGCTCCATTTCGGAGATTAGTATCAGTACGGGTGTTTACTGAGAAGAGGACGGTAGCGCCTGGAGGAGCTGCGGCTCTTGCCGTGTATGCAGCGAAATCAAGAACAGGAGGATCGAAATCGCGTGAAGGAGCGTTCATCGCGTTTACTCCATTACCCAATTCGCGTGCGAGGTTTATTTCCTCTCCACCCGGGGCGACGTATTCATTTCCTCGGTCATTTTCGACTGCGATGAAGCGCAGCAAGTTGCCGAGTGATTCAATCGTCACTGAAAACTTATTAGTAAATTCTGGTAGGGTGAATGAGACGCTCGCAACACCATTGTTATCTGCTGTTGCTGACAAGGAGATAATCGAGTTTTGCGGATTAGGAGAGATGCGAAGCACCTCCGAACCTCCGCCGCCGTCATTCATTCCTGCGTCCCCTTCATCAGCACCATCACCGCCACCTCCGCCACAACTTACTCCAGTGAAAAGAATTAGGGTGCAAAGGAGGATTGTAGAGAAGGGATGCTGCGCGAGAGTGCGTGAAGCTGAAAATTGGAGCACGGGGGCGAATCTGGATTTCAGGAACATAGGTCCTCGTTAAAGTCGTAACGCCAGAAGCCACCAATTGTTCTGAATCGAGAAGGGGGCTTCTTTGCGCTGTTTAAAGCGTACCCATGCCGTGAAGTCGGGCGTGGGTGGGATACGGAAAACGAAGTATCCCAAGCTATAGTATTGGCTTACGAGGAGCAGTTTTTGCAACAAAATTCTCAAAAACCGTGCGATTTTATCGCCTGTCAAAAGCACTAAGAGAGGGCTCTCTCTGGGGCTATTTTTACAGACTTTTTTAAAAGGTAAGCACGAAAAAATCGATACGCAAGAGGAGAGATAAAAAATTTTTTTATCTCGCTCGGACTTGACGCGCGCTCAATCCATGCACAGCTTCTTAGTAGGGCGGCAGGGAGAAAAGATAAAAAGTCGCCCAGATTTCTAACAGAAGGAGGAACATATCATGACCCTAGTACCGAGTAGAACAACTGTACCAAGTCGAAGAACTCTTTTTGATTTGCTTGCCAGCGATCCCTTTGAGGACATGATGCAAACAAGTAGCTCTCGCAGCACGTCGTTTCCATCAGTCGACATTAAGGAAGACGAAGAGAAGTACACCTTGAAGGCCGATCTGCCAGGAGTTAATCCCAAAGAGATTGAAATAACCATGGAGAAAGGAGCCCTTACCATTAAGGGAGAGCGGCGCTCTGAGCATGAAGAGAATGAGAAGGGTCTTCATAGACTGGAGCGTAGCTACGGCAGTTTTGTGAGACGCTTTTCATTCCCTGATTCGGTTGATGTGGAGAATATTGCCGCGGCCGGAAAGGATGGAGTAGTTACTATCACTATTCCAAAGAAGCCGAGCGAAAAGCCAAAGCGAATTGCGGTAAATTAGCATACTCCTTTCAACGCCGGTCCTTTCCTGATTATCAGAGCGAGGGACTGGCGTTTTCAGTTTCAGTTATTCAGAGACTTCTGCTAGCTTAATTGGGTTGCGTCGAGCATCCGCGTTGGATCGTCGACGTCCTTCTTTTACGGGCCAAGGCCCTGCTCTCAGTGAGTCTCTCGGGGATGTTTAATCTTTTCTCACGTATCCTAGAATTCGAACCTATTGAAGGAGGAGAATGCATAGGTCTGTCTCGTGAGCGTCGTGAGATTCTCGCCTACCGTTTGGGTTCCGGCGCTCAGAGAATAAGTCTCATTGCGGGTTGTCACGCAGACGAGCCCGCAGGCCCTCAATTTTTGCGGCATCTCGCAGCGTACCTGCTCTCACTTCCGGGAAATGACCCATTACTTCGCGAGTATGAGTGGTGGATTGTTCCCCATCTTAATCCCGACGGCGAGCAGAGAAATATCCAGTGGTTTACGCCTAAGGATGATGCGGCGAATTTTGCCCGTTACCTCAAATATGCCCAAAGAGAGCTTCCTGGAGAGGACGTGGAATTTGGATTTCCTCGGAGTATGGATGATGTTGGAGCACGTCCCGAGAACCGTTGTTTGAATCGCTGGTGGTCTGAGGCAGAAGGGGTGTTTCACTGCCATGGAAGTTTACACAGCATGCATTTGGCGGCCGGTCCTTGGTTTTTAGTAGAGCCCTCTTGGCGTGAACGCCTCAACACGCTCATTGCTGTTTGTCAGGCGGAAGTTCGAGAGAGCGGGTATCGCCTGCATGACGTTGAGCGCAATGGCGAGAAGGGATTTCATCGAATTGCTCCAGGGTTTTGCACACGGCCCAACTCTGCTCAGATGGCGCAATATTTTCTTAGTCAAGGAGATATGGAGACTGCCGCAAAGTTTCGCCCAAGTTCTATGGAGCTTATCAGGAGTCTTGGCGGAGATGCATTTACCTTTGTGACCGAGATGCCTCAGTTCATCGCACCAGGAATTGCTGAAAATATTGGCCCCCCCGATTTAGTTGCGGAGCGATGGAAGACAAGATTGCTTCAGTGGCGAAAGGAATTGCAAGAGGGGGCGAGCGAAGAAAAGATCAATGAAACTGCGATAAAATTGGGGCTCGTTGCCATGCCGTGGAGAGAGCAAATGCGATTTCAGTGGCTTTTGATCACGGAGGCGATTAGACTAGTGCGTTCGGCGTATTTTCCGAATCAATCAGGGATAGAGAAAGACTAATGGGGAAAAACGTTCTCGAGCTTCGTGATGTGTTCCTACAGAGAGACGGCAAGATGTTGCTCAATGATCTCACGTGGAAAATTGCAGCGGGAGAACACTGGGCGCTTCTTGGTGCGAATGGCAGTGGAAAAACTCTTACGCTAAAATTGATACTTGGATTTCTTTGGCCGACAAGAGGTCAAGTAGAGGTTCTAGGAAATACGTACGGGAAGTGTGACATTCGCAAGGTACGGCCGAGTATTGGCTGGGTGAATTTCGATATGCAGTATCGCTTTATTACTCAAGCGCTTCTCGTTGAGCAAGTTGTCGTCTCAAGTCTTTACGCCCGTCTCTATTCAGGTGAGGAGCCTCTCACCGAGAGCGACAGAGCAAAGGTGAAAGAGGTTCTGCTAAAAGTTGGGCTACCAGATTATCAGTCGAGAAGTTTTTCATCTCTCTCTTACGGGGAGCAGAAACGAGTGCTGCTTGCACGAGCATTAATCCACTCTCCTCGTTTATTGATACTTGATGAACCTTGTACTGGGCTTGATATTGCTGCTCGTGAGAGTTTTCTTGCAGACATCGCTGCGCTTACTCGAAACAATCCCGACCTACATTTAGTATTTGTCACTCACCATACTGAAGAGCTTCTACCCTTCATTACTCACGCGATGCTGCTCTGCCAAGGCAAAGTGCTCTCCCGAGGAACTCTGGAGACGGTGCTTACCTCAAAGAATTTATCCCAGGCGTTTGAGATGAATCTCTGCGTGGAGCGGAGTAGCTCGGGCAGATATTTGACTAGAGCAAGCGAATAAACGTGTTCCGAGTGAAGCACTAAACACACAAAAATACTGCGTTTATGTTTCTCGCTTAAATGTCGATATTCCCTGCAAGGAACACTGAGGGGAGCCGAAATGGACACAACGCCAGGACAAGAGCCAAACAATAACTCGACTTTGCAAGCAGGAAGCGTCGTGGATGGACGTTATGAAATCGATTCCTGTCTAGGAGAAGGCTCAAGAAGTACTGTCTATTTAGTTCATTCAGTGGATGATAATTCCCAACAGTTTGCGCTCAAGGTTTTGCGAAGTGATGCTAGTGAATCCGATGTAGCGAAATTTCAAAAGGAAGCGAATTCCCTTTTGGGCATTCAGCATAGCAATATCCTGCGCTGCCATGAACAATTTGAGTCCGATGGCCAGACATGCCTTTTACTTGAGTATGCTGATGGAGGGACGCTTAAAGATTATATTGCGAGTAATGCGCCACTGCCGATTGAACAAGCAGTGCGACTGGCTGCGGAAATCTGCGCGGGGTTGGAGTTTTTCCACCAAGTTGGAATCGTGCATCGCGATCTCAAACAACGAAACATTTTCTTAGCGGGTGATCTGTCCGTACGGATTGGGGATCTTGGCTTGTGTAAGTTTCCTGGGGAAGAGGAAGCGGTACAAGTGGGAAGCGTTATTGGCGCGATTGATTACGTAAGTCCCGAGTATGTGCAGAGCGGCACGCTTGACCATCGTGCAGATCTCTATGCCGTTTCCATCTTGCTCTACGAGATGTTGAGCGGAGAGTATCCCTTTCAACGAGAAGCAGACCCAGTGAAGTCTTTGATGAAACGGCTCACGGGAACACCACTGCCGCTAGAAAAATTCCGTCCTGGCTGCCCTCGTGCGGTACGAGACATTATTATCCGAGGTCTATCGAGCAATCCAGCGGATCGATTTCAAAGCGCTGCCGAAATGGAGGAGGCACTTGTGAGCGCGGATACTCAAGAAAAGAGTATTCTCAAAAGCTCGCCTGTACCACCCGCATCCGCGGAAGTCTCCGAGCATGTGCCACCTCCGAGTGGTGGTAAGCTTACCGGAGGAAAACTAACTCAGTCTCCACGATTGCAAGCTCACAATGATATCCTAAGAGAAACAGCGTTGGCTGGAGCGGGCGCAAGGCATCGCAGCGCAACGCAATCCCAAGTTACCAAGATTGCGGTAGCAGTGTGCGGGCTACTTACCCTTGGAGGTATCGTCTTACTCTTTAT
>CAYGNZ010000004.1:19038-26046 GCA_964351345.1 uncultured Bdellovibrionales bacterium
AGTACAGACGTAGGTGTTGAAAGTGAGGAGACCGCGAAGCTGCTCCCGGAGGAGGCACAACCGCAGCAAGAAACAGAGTCCGCACAAGCTCAATCGGTAGACTCAGAGGCTACGCAAAACGAGGCGGCAGTTCTTCCTCCCTCAGCACCGGAAGCAGCAGAGGAAGTGGTTGCGGAGTTTGATCAGGCACCAGAAGGTTTAGTTGAGCCAAGCGAGAAGGACATTAAGTCTATTCTCGGTAACCTAACAGAACGAGTCATTGAGGATGATCAGAATGAGCGTAAAGCAGACTCGGAAGTGCATATTCCGTCTGCACCAAAGCCGATTTTCACGGGGACGACGAAGCGCAAAATTGACTTAAGTGAACAGGGTGGGGTGGTTATGCTCTACCGAGTGAAGGAAGGGGATAGCTTAGGAGTGATCGCAAAAAAATTCGGAGTCAGTGTCGATGCGATTGCCAGAAAGAACAAAATTTCACAGCCTTCGCAGCTTGCCGTGGGTAAGACCCTGCGGATTCCAAACCAGTAGTTCTAGAAACCCCCAGGACTCTGGCTACGCACTCTAGGACAATCCCCTAGCCCTTTTCAGTGAGGTCTTCCCCCGCCACTGCGCAAAGATATCCATGCAGTTTTTTGACCTATGTCATGCACTACCCACTCTTTAGTAGAGGCTCCTCATTACGCAGCTCTGAAACAAACAGATATCGCTTACCTAGACCTGTAGCCATCCCTGGCCCTGCTTTTGCATCTCTTAAGAATGTTCAATGAGAACAAATGCTTGAGCTAGGAAATCTACTCAGGCGTTTCTACGGGATTCTCTGATGCGCCGCCTGGGTGGGGCATCAAAAGCGAAGTTGGTTTTTTGGTTGTAGACGTTCGAAAGCTGTACTCTCCTTTCTTGGTATTGCTCTGCCTTGTCGCGGTGCTTCACCTCATTTCTGCTCAATCCGCGCAGGCTGAGCCAATATACTTTGATGTGCCTGCTGCGGATGGGAGTTTGAGCGGTGGAGCGCTCGAATCCCAACAATCAATGATGATGAGTTTTAGCGCTGCTCAAGTTAATTCGAGCAGCACGACCGTGCTTCAGAATGGACGAAGCGAGAATCGGGTGGACGTGGTGTTTCTGGGAGACGGTTTTACCGAATCTCAGCAGTTTAGCTACCAAAGTAAAGTGTCAGCATTTCTCACGTATATGCTCACTGAGCATCCGTTGGAAGAATATAGTCCTTATTTTAACATCCACCGAATCGATGTTATCTCTGCTCAGTCGGGAATCGATAATCAGAGTTTCTTTGGCGAGCGACGTGATACCGCCTTGGATATGGAGTTCTGGTGTCAGGGCTCTCAGTCGACACTCTGTATAGATGTTGCGAAAGCTTGGCAATATGCCGCAAGCGCGCCCGATGTTGATCAAATCGTTGCGATTGCAAATGCTCCGCTTGCAGGGGGGGCAGCATATCCGTTTAGCGATCTCAGCTTAGTAAGCGCAGGGCATGACCTATCTTACGAGAATCTCCTCCACCAGTTTGGACACAGTTTTGCAAATTTGGCAGATGAGTATAGCCAGAGTGGGTGGCCAACATATACCGGATTTGAGCCAGCCGAACCCAACGTTTCGGCAAACAATGCTTCCGGAATAAGCTCTCAGCAAATTAAGTGGCACCGCTGGTTAGGCCACAACCCTGGCGCGGCATTTGGTGGCTTAATTGGTGCGTTTGAGGGAGCGATGGGACATTCCGCTGCGATCTGGCGTCCAACTCAGAACTCAAAGATGCGCACACTTGGGCAAGGTTTTAACTCTCCCTCGATCGAGAGTTTTATTACTGAAATCTACCGTAAAGTAGACCCAATTGACGAAGCAACTCCGTCGCAAAATGGACTAACGGGTGTGGATACACTCTACGTAGTTCCGATGGAGCCATTAGGCCGTGCGCTTCCAGTCCAGTGGTATTTGAACGGTAGTGCGGTTCCCACGGCCGTCGGAACCGAGTTTCGTGCTGACGATTATCCACTTGCAGACGGCACGTACACGGTTACGGTAAAGGTTTTTGATGACACCCCTCTCGTTCGTAATGAAACTACCCGTCAACAATTAATGACGTCGGAGCGGAGTTGGCAGGTTGAGGTTGACCAATACCTTCCGGTGATAAGTCAAGATTTGCAAGACCAAAACGTTAGAGTAGGACAGCGTGCAACATTTGCGCTTGAGGCGACTGGCGGTGGACTGAGCTATCAGTGGTTTAGGAACGGTGTTGCGCTTGTCGGTGTAGAAGGCACAAGTTATACCACGCCAGAAGCGACTCACGCAGATGATGGTGCTCGATACTGGGTAGAAATTAGCAACTTAAATGGCACCACTGAAACCCGTCACGCGGTGCTCAATGTGCTTAACTACGCTCCTACCATTGAGCCGCTGGTAAACAGACAAGCAGGTTGGAGAGACACGATCTCGGTAAACTTATTTGCGGCAGATAGAGATAACGACCCACTTACCTTCTCCGCGGTCGCAGAGCAAGTAGAGGGATTTGCTCAGCCCACAATCGAATTTACCTTCGACGGCACGACGATGCACCTACGCTCTCAGGACGGATTCTCTGGAGATTTTCGTGTAATCGTCTCTGTAACTGATAGCTACGACACGAGCAGTACGAGTTTTGCAGCTTCTCTGACCAACCGAGCGCCGATTCTCGACAGCATTCTCACCCAGCGATATCACTGGCGAACACCAACAGGTACGCTGACGCTTTCAGGTAGAGATCCAGACGGTGACCCAATTACCTACTCGGTGGATTTTGTGAATACACCACCCGAGGGTGCCTCAGTAAGTAATGTAGGGCCGGAAGTCTCAATTCAGGGTCCGATGGCCGTGACGAATTTTCTCGTGCGCGCCTCTGTTACTGATGGAAGTAGCGTAACGAGTAGAAACTTTTACGTGAATCTAACTAACCGCGCTCCGGCGATTGCCACGATCCCAAACAAAACCATGCATTGGCGCGATGATACTTTGGAATTCAACGTGCCAATTGGAGATAATGATGGTGATCCGCTCACTCTGCGCGCTGAGCTCGACGGGAACCAAAATGTCCCGGTTAGTTTTCGCAGTGAAGGGAACTTGCTGATAGTAGATCCTGAGCCAGGGTATATTGGGACGTTCCGTGTAAAAGCCATCGTGAGCGATACTATCGCGGAAGACTTCAGTACATTTTTGGTGAGTGTGACGAATACCGCTCCGCAACTCCCCGACCTAGAGCATCTTGAAAGAAGCTGGAAGCAGATTCCGGGAGATTTTCCTCTCGGTGCCAGTGATCCTGATGGAGATCCGCTTAGCTACTCTTTTGAGACTTTCCACTACGAACTGCCAAGTGAGCTAGCGGAGACGTATGAATTTGAGCAAATGTATTCTTCGTGGAGAAGCAACTCAAGGGGGCAAGGAGAGTTATTGATTAATGGACTCTCGAGCAACTCGAATGACTCCCGCGCATATGCGCTCGTGGGTTCTGCGCTGTATGAATGGAATGGGTCACTGGCGCTCAGCAGCGAGATTGCTGAGCTGCCACTGTCGTATTCTAGGGATCCAGATCTCTTAATTAATCCTCTCTCAAGTGCGGCATCCTTGCCAATCACACTTTCAAGCAACGATGAGAAGATGAGCGTTGCAACGAGCAGCCCCTTTTCGGGCAGTGTGGGAGTTCGAGTGACGGTGAGTGATTCCGTAGACTCCGTGACGAAAGAGTTCTATTTCACCGCGTGGAATGAGCGTCCGTTACTCAGCAGCATCAATGACCTGGATTTCGCAGCCGCGATTCGCTCCTCAAGTGAAAGTATACACTGGCGCACCGATGAGCGTGAAATGACAGTCCTCTCGCGTGATAGAGACGGGCGTTTCGATGACCGCCAACCGGATGCCGCTATCGAATTTTATTCTACGCAATCGGTCTTTGACCTCGATCAGGCGCACAATTTCTCGGGGGAAGAGGAAGAGGATTTTTACTTCAATAGAGAGAACCGAGGTGCCCGCTATCTGAATGCTCAGTACGAAGGTAGAAGCGAAGAGTTCGCGATACTACCTGACGGAGAGCTTTTTGTTCTATTGCCCGACTGGAACAACGCGCTTCGCGTAGCGGTTCTCCCCACGGTGTATCACGCCCATCCTGAGTTACTCTTCGACGTGTTGCCACCAGCAAAATTTCATCCGGCAGACATTACCACAGAGACCCTTGAGTATACGCGAAATGTAAACGAGCCCGATCTAAGCGACGAAAGTGCGAATGTCAGACTCCTTGCAAAAGTTAATCCGCATCAAACGTATGCTGGTACGTTACTGCTCAGAGTTCGTCATGCCGATGAAGATACTGTTGATAGCGAAGTAATCCCGTTTGATGTGCTCAACTCTGCTCCTGAGCTGGAAGAGATCGATAGTGTTGCGGTGAGTTGGTCTTTGAGCTCTTATGCAACTACGGTTTCGGTGAGTGATGCTGACCAAGATCCCCTGACGGTTAGTGCGTATGCCGGTACTCCGGCGAATTTTCTATATCGCTTGCAAGAAGCGTATTCTTTCAGTGAGTCTGAAAATGGCGAACGTCTAAACGAATATGGACGGGGAGAAAAGTGGTTCCGCGGTGTCTATGAGGGGGCCGATCAGGATTTCTTCATTCTGCCGAATGGTAGTGTGTATGCCTGGACGGCCAGTATAGAGTCAAGCTTCTTTCTTGGTCGCCTTCCACAGTACTATCACACAAATCTTTCATTGCTCTGGCAGTCAGGTTTGCAAGACAGTCCAGGGGCTCTCGGCGTTACCGTTGAGGATTCTCAGGTAACAGTATCCTTTCCGGAACGCGTGAAGGCGACCTATGCAGTAACGGTTCAAGTGACCGACGGGAATGCTTGGGCGGAGCAAACTTTTTATGTATCTAGTGTGAACACCGCACCAGTCCTGTCCTTCATCGATGATCAGCGCTTGCATTGGCGAGAAGATCCAGAGGATGTGTCTTTGGAGGCCAGCGATGCCGATGGTGATGAGCTAGAATTCTCCGTCCGCTATTACGACACTTCGTTGGCGTATGCCTTAGACTCTACGTATAATTTTGAGTTGAAGACCGCAACGTTTGTCGAAGATTCTCTTGGTGAACAGGAGAAGCTATTTCACGGCGAAGCTGAAGATTCCTTGTTCGCGATTCTACCGGACGGAAAGATTTATAAGGTGGAAGACTCCGAACTATCGTTGATTCTTGGTACGGTTGACTCTTTCTACTATCGTCGACCAGATATGCTCTTCAACGTGCTTCCTCCGCATGTCGATGCTCCCGCGGGATTGGATCTGTTTCAAAATACACTCCATATCGAAATGACGAGAGGCTATGTGGAGCGAATGCTGGTTGAAGTCGTCGTTACCGATGGACAACTCAACGATTCACAGGTGTTTCTCGTTGATGTCTATGATTCACGTCCTCAACTCCCAGACGAATCTGAGGAAATCGAATGCCTTCCTCGATTGGTGAGCTACGCACAAGATGAATATGCGTTTCTCGTGCAGGCAGAAGACCTTGATAGTGGTACTGATGATCTCCCGCTTGCACTTGATGCGCTTCGCGGAACAAGCGAAGCTGAAGCGCATACACTTGATCAAGTGTATGATTTCTACTCTTCAGCTGAGGATTTTCAGTTAAATCGGCACGGATGGGCTGGTAAATGGATACAGGGAACAGAAGACGGTGCGGCAAAAGAGTTTGTGATATTGCCTGGCGGAGGATTGTACCTATGGAACGGAAGCTTCGAATCCAGTGGACTATTGGGGTATTTCCCTCAGCGATTTTATGAGACGCCTTCCTTATTTTTTAACGCCCCGGCTTCCTCAGTCGTTCCTGCCGAAGTTGCTACACGATTCGTCGATGATAAGTTGTATATAGATACTCCAGGGAAGTGGGAGGGAACAGTGGTATTCTCTCCACGGGCCTTGGACGGAAATCACCTGGACCAACATACCTGTGTGGTCCAATTCGCCAACCTGCCTCCAGTTCTGAATCCAATACCAGAGCTACGCGACCATTGGAGCCGCAAGGCTTTTGAGCATACTCTCTCTGGAAGTGATCCAGATGGCGATCCGATAAGTTTTGGTATTGCGCCATTTGTTGAGTCCGCGGCCTACGCGCTCGACCAAGAGCATGACTTTGCTATTCCTCGCGCGACCTTGCCATTCAATCTTAACGGAGAGAATGGAAAATATTTTTATGGAACGCGGAATTCAGAAGAGAGCTATCGCTATGCAATTTTTCCAAACGGCGAACTATTTGACATCTCCGGAACATTTGCAACGCGAGTATTTCTTGCTCGACTAGATACCGTTTACTATGAATATCCACACCTCCTCACTGATGTGCCAAACCCCTTCACAGTGCATCCTGCCGAGATTTCTTTGGATGGTAGTGAGCTTCAGATCAATTTTACTCACGGCTATACTGGTCGTTTTATTTTAAGCGCCTCTGTGAGTGATGGAGTACATACCGTATCGAGACAGTTCCCAGTCGAACTCTACAACAATGCGCCGATTGTGAGCGAAATCGAGGATTTCGATATGGGTTGGCAGGAAGAGGATCCCGCGATTGTTTTTAGTGTGTCCGACGCGGATGGGGACAGTATTCGGACTCGCGCGTTTATCGATACTTTTCAGAATCGCGCGTACGTCTTAGCTGAGCAGCACTCATTTGAACTCAGAGCGGCTGATTATAATGAGAATTACTATGGCTGGAGAGGAAGGCACTTTCAAGGAACTCTCGAGGGGCAGCCAACGGAATATGTAATTCTTCCCTCAGGTGCGCTTTACCAATGGGGCGGGAGCTACGGCGATAGCGTGCTGCTAGATTTCTTTCCAACTGAATATTACGATCAACCTTCGCTATTTTTCTCTGCTACTGCTGAGCAGGTAGTAGACGGCGCTAGTGTTGAGATAAGCGGCTCAAGATTGACTGTTCATCTACCCGATGGATACACAGGCAATGTGCCTGTGTTGTTA
>CAYGNZ010000005.1:0-1092 GCA_964351345.1 uncultured Bdellovibrionales bacterium
CCCGATAATACTCAACATTGTTCACGAGCGCTCGCTGCAACTGCACGGGCAAGCGGAGTTGCCGGCTAGCTCGGTAGCGCCGAGCCGCTTCCTCTTGGTCCGTGTCTGCTGCAAATTGCACGTACCAGCCGGGTAATAATGTTTCAAGCACCAAGGGGCGTGTATCCTGTTGTTCAACAGGACTTGGCGCCAGCTCCTCAGCCTCCTCTTCAGCTTCCACTACCGTGCTCACTTGCTCGGTACTTCTTCTCGTACCGAGGGTCGCAGTTTTTACCTCCTGACCAGGCTGAGGCTCGATTCTCGAGACCTCATCTGAGGCGGTTTCATCTTCCAGCGATTGCACCTCAGCAACCACAGCCGCCTCGGTGTCAATTTGCGGCTCATTGTCTGAGGCATCGGCAAGAGGCGGCTCAGACATTTCCTCAGTCCTTGCAGGAATCTTCGGGGAGGGATCAGTGCTCAGGGGAGCAGTAGGATAAGAGAGTAAATATTCGCTTCGGGAACTAAGTGCCGCCAATTTTGTTTGAGCTGCAACCACAGCACCCGTGTCGAGTCGATTGTTTCGCAAAAATCTCTTTGCGTAGTCTCGGGCCGTTTGCATCTCGTCTTTCGGTACCGCAAGTCGAAAATACTCTTCTTCAAGAGAAAGAAGCTCTTTACTCGATAACTTTTCCGCAGTCTCCACCTCAACATTTCCATACGCCTCAGAAATCCGCTGCATGCTGATGCCATTTTCAACAAGCGCGACCTGTTCGGCGAGCACGTAAATGAGTTCTTCATCAGAAAGAAGATCCATCAATCCGCCCGTGACTCGGATCGAGCCATCGGGTAAGGAAAACGTATTCATCTTCGGACTGAGGTAGACACGATAGTCGTACTTATGAACCCCAATTCTTTTGAAGGGTCGAGTAAGAGTCTCTAAACGCCGTCCATAGAGATTCACCGAAGAGGCTGGCCTGGAACTCGTATCGAGAAATTCGATAAACTGAGAAGTGACACTATCGATTTCAATTTTTGAGAAACTGCTTGATTCTGAGAGCGGTGGAAGCGTCACCATACCACTTTCACTTACTTCCCGCCCCGAAAACGAGC
>CAYGNZ010000005.1:1102-14182 GCA_964351345.1 uncultured Bdellovibrionales bacterium
CTACTAGTTTTGCTCGGCGATAGGGACGAAAAGTCATAGGTAGGTTCATTCGCTGAATTCTTCCGCAGAAAGTTCTTCACTAAGTTCGATAATTTTTTTTATCGTAGCAGGTTGATCTAAATGAAACTCATATAAATCTCCCAACTCCGCAAACGCCTGCAACTCGGTTGGCTCACCGGCGGCACGCCAAATCTCGACAATTTGATTACACGCATCCAGAGGATGCCGTTCCCCTCGAACCACCTCACCTGCGATTTCACGCGCTTGCTCAACGCTCTCTTTTGACATCTCGAGCACACCAATATTGAGAGCTCTTCGTCACACGTCTGTTACTTTTTCCAGGAAGGCGGCAAATTCTTTTCAATTTCGATTTCACCAAACTCTTTACTCGCTCGCGGTCCGTGCTCTTTGGCCCATGCTGCCATGCGCTCAAGGCCTTCGGCGAGAGTAAATGTCGGCGTATCAGGGAAAAAACGCTTTACTTTTTCGTGCGAAGAATACGCGTGTAGTACTTCATTTCTCGCCTCAAGGTAATTCATCTTTGGCTCCACCCCAAACACCCGGCCTACTTCCTTCGCGAGGTCGTTGACTGAGTACGGAGTATCAGCACCCACATTGAAGACCTCCCCGTAGGCTTCCTTATTTTGTGGTGCTTTGGTGATGATAGTGGAGATTTCTTTGATGTAGCTAAACGCTCGCGTCTGAGAACCATCACCAAAGACACTCAGTGGAAGATCATTCATAATCTGATTCATAAATATTCCAATCACATTACGATATTTGTCACCGATATTTTGGTACTCACCGTAGACGTTATGTGGTCTGAAAATTACATAATCCAAACCAAACATTTCGTGCGAACATTTGAGTTCCTGTTCAACGGCGTATTTTGAAATACCGTAAGAGTCTTCTGGCTCAGGAATCATATCCTCTCGCATCGGTAGTTGCGCGCCACCATACACGGCGATCGAAGAAGTGAAGACAAAGCATTTCACATTGTGGTTCACCGATGCGTTGATTAGGTTGACACTTCCGACGAGATTATTTTGGTAGTTAAACCGCTTAATGAAATGGCTCAAACCTTCTGCGGCGTAGGCCGCGAGATGGTAGACATTGTCAAACTGATGCTCCTCGAAGAGACGATCAATGAGCTTATTATCCAGGATCGAACCTTCAACGAAGGTCGCACCTTGAGGCACATTTTCTACAAAGCCTCCGCTGAGATCATCGAGGACAACTACCTCCTGTCCGTCCTCAAGCAGCTCGTGAGCAACATGAGCACCAATAAATCCTGCGCCCCCTGTAACTAAGTTCTTGATTGCCATCTATTTCCTACCATAAAGATGCTTTTGTATTTTCAAGGAGTTAGCTCCTTCAGCTTTCGGCTGAGAATACTAGCACAGGAATGTGGGAGAAACACCCGCCAAGACCGAAAGATTGAGCAATCTTGGTGCTCATCAGCGCAATCGAGTCGCGGCAGACTAAGTAAACTATTGGCGAGTATGCCCTTTGAAGCGCTCTATGCTAAACCTATCGCCTATTTAACGCCGCTTTGTCGCCATGGGCGATACTGAAACCTTCTTGATTGAGCCAACTTAGTCCCAAAACTCTGCCCATGAGCAAAAAGATTGCACTTATCGTTGGCACTCGACCAGAAGTAATAAAGCTCGCCCCACTCTACAGAGAATTACAATCGCGCTCGGAATTCTCGCCGCTACTCATCGCCAGTGGACAACACGAGTCCATGGCTGCTCAAGCGTTTGAGGCCTTTGATATCGCCCCAGATTCCCAACTTCAACTAATGGATAAGGCGCAAAGCCCAAATTCATTTTTAAGCAAGCTGCTGGCCAGACTTCCGGAAGAACTATCTACCCACTCGCCTGATCTCGTGGTCGTTCAAGGAGATACTACCACCGCCTTCGGCGCGGCCCTCGCTGCGTTTCATCTTCAGATACCCGTTGCTCACGTAGAGGCCGGACTTCGAACGGGAAATCTCAACTCCCCCTTTCCCGAGGAGATGAATCGAACCGCAATTGCTAGAGTTGCAAAATTTCACTTCGCTCCGACGAAACGAGCATTGGAGAATTTGGCGCAAGAAGATGCTCCTGGTGAGTATTTCTTGGTCGGGAATACCGCAGTTGATGCCGTGCTCTTGATGGATGAATTGCTTCGCTCGGGGAAATTCGAGATTCCAGCACTACAAGAACTGCGAGCGTCAAGCGAAGGGAAGAGAATCTTACTCGTCACTGGACATCGAAGAGAGAATTTCAATGAGCCTCTGCACAATCTTTGTACCGCTCTTCTTCAAATCCGTGATCAGATAGAAGATATTCAAATTATCTATCCCGTCCATCTCAATCCCCAAGTAAAAGATGTCGTTCAGGAGCGCTTAGCCGAACAGTCGAGAATTACACTTTGCCCACCGCTCGCGTATCCTGCCTTAGTACAACTGATAAAAGATTCCTCACTAATCATTACTGACTCAGGGGGCATTCAAGAAGAAGCACCAAGCTTTGCAAAAAAGGTATTAGTGACAAGGAACTGTACCGAGCGACAGGAAGCGATTGAAGCTGGAACGGCTATATTATGCCCCCTTTCATCGCCGGAGGCTCTTTGCTCTCAAGCTATTGATGCGCTGCAGACGAAGGAAAGCACAAGCGTGCAACAGAATCCGTTTGGCACCGGCGATACTTCTAAACAAATTGCAGATATTTTGTTGGAAAAACTCTAGCGTGAAAAGCGCCCGAGTCGTCGCTCAAGATGCTCTGCAAGCACATTCACACTCGCAGTAGTCTCATGCCGCTGTGCCTTCCTTTTTGCACGCTGCAAAAGCAACTGTCTTTTCTCAGGGTCCTGCAAGGAATTCTCAAGCAACACCAACTTTGCCGCTACCGAGGCTGCATCCGCCGCACGGGCGAGAAACGCCGTTTCGCCGTCGATCACTAGATCAGAAATGCTACCAACATCGGTCGCCACAACCGGAACGCCGAGCAGCATTGCTTCAGTAATGACCGTTGGAATGCCATCACTATCTCCGTTCTCCGCCACAATACTTGGCACCAACAAGGCATCAGCATCTCGAAGCTGAAGCAAGGCTTGAGAATGCGCAATCATTCCCGAGACCGTGATAAAGGGAAATTGCTCAGCATAGGCGACAAGCGCTCGACCCTCTTCTGTGCTTTGCTCTCCTCCTCCAATAATGTGATACCGAACGTCGTAGCCGTGCATGCGCATGAATCGAATTGCGTCAATGCCCGTGTAAAAACCCTTCTTCGGCACGGCTCGGCCGATACTGACAATGCTCTGCAAGCGGTTTGGTGGAGTTTCTCTCGGCTGAGGAAGACCCGAAAGGGAAACACTATTTGGCGTAATAATTAATTTCTCGGCGGGGACTTTGCACCAAAGCAAGTACTCTCGATGAAAGCTTCCTTCAACCGCTATCGTGATACACAGAGGATGAGCGCCAAGAGCTTGGAGCTCTTCCGGCTCTAGTCTATTCCCTCGTCGCCAAATATCTGCGGCATGAACGCTACAGCCAAATGGAATCTCAAGCTGCTCAGCGATAGGTCGAATAATTCGCCAGGCCTCTGTAGACCAAGGCACGTGAATGTAGTCCGGCGTCCTCTTTTTTATCTCTTGTGCAAGATTTGACGGCGCTGTTTCAAACACTCGAGTAGCAAATTCAATTTTGACCAGCTCGTCACGGTTACACGTAAGGCAGAGGACCTCAAGATCATAGTCTCGCAGAAGCAACTCGCGAATCTCAGCCTTTACGAAGGTCTCTGTTAAATTTGGGAATGATTGCTGAAAGTAAAGTATCTTCTTCGGCATCTAGAGCACACGTCAAAAATAAGCCGCTTCCACGCTCACGTACGGCGGTATTGAAGTTCTCCCTCGGAGCGGACCAATTACCTCTCTTCAAAAGGAAATACTTAGATGTCTACTATCAGCAGATGCCAAGCTCTGCGTCACGATATTTTTTCAATCCGTAGCCATCAAAAGCTAGCGGGAGAAGTGGTTGGCAACCGACTGGCTTTTAGCTTCCTCTTCGCGATCCTCGGAAGCAACACTCGGTGTGCTTTGTGAAGTAACAAATGCCTCGAAATCGAATTCAAGCTCCCAACGATGCGCAACCGCAACGATCTTAAACTGGGCCTCTCGTCTTCCGCGGGAGACCCAATCACTTCGGAAGGATTGAAATGTCCCGGACTGTAGTACTGCCACGCTCAACGCCTGCAGGCGTCCGCTTTTGCGCTTATCGGCATACTCACGATTCAGTAGGCAAAGATGTTGGTCAATCTCACGCGCGTAGGCATCAAGAAAATGCTCAACGGCGAAACGATGCTCCTCCGATGGTTGATAGTAGAGCCGATATCCTCCACGCCGCTCGTCGGCCACCATAAAGAAAAACGTTGAGCGCAAGCGATACTGTGCTTCAAATCTATCCACGGCACGTACCACTTGGTATTCAGATACTTTCTCTCCAGTGATGTTGGTAACGCCACTTCCTTTTTGCACAAATTGCAAACGCGGTGTGGCACCGAAAAAGCCAACAACCTCAAGAATATCGTTCATATCGTATCGTAATAGGCCGTCACTTGTAGTGATAATTACATAATACTGTCGTCCTAGTTCTAGTTGATGAAGACCGAGAGTAGTACTCGCGTCTCGAGAGCCTGTATCCCACTGCTCTCGCGGTACAAATTCAAAATAGACCTGATCGAAAGTGGGGATAGCCGCTTTTCCGTCCCCGTCTACTGGTGTGGTGCCGTGACATTCGCTTGCGATATAGCCGACGTCACGAATCAAAATGTCATTCGAAAACTCTGCTGAAAGTCGCTTAAGAAATATCCCAGCACTACCTGACTTCCAACAACCAACCGACTGAAGTTGGGGAAAGATCTCCCCAAGGCGGATCTTCTGCTTCACAACGCTGTGGCAGCGTCGGCGCTCCTCGGCGATTACCTGAAGACGCGCGGCTCTATCTGGTCGAGGGGAAAGATGTGGCAGAAGTGCCTTTTGAACATCGGGAGTAAGCTCATCCCAACGGTGGAAGCTTCCATCTGCTACCGAAGCAATCAGCGTATCCCAATGCTTGTTCAGCAACTCGGAAAGTACAGTAAAGGTGCTCGTATTTGCGGTCTGAATATAGGTAATGTCTTCATGCATTAGCGCCAAACGCAAAATCACTAAATATTTGAGCGCACTATCGGCTACACCGAGCACCGCACTAGGCACAATGTATTTCGAACGAATCAATCGATTTACGTTTTCGTAGACCTGTCCTGATTTTGAACCAATGGGTACTCCCTGCTCAGTGAATCTCTCGATCGCAGGACTTGTTATCGCCAATATCTTCCCACTCAACACTTTCGACCGACAACGACGCAATCCGTACGCCGTAATCATTTGCGCATCTCGCGTCCACTCAAGGGAATGTTTCGACACTGGAATGTACTTTGGACAGCCCGTGGTACCGCTGGTCACATTGTAGGCGATAGGAACATCGGGCGTTAACACGGCTCCGCCGGTTGCCATCTGTTTTTCAATCCAGGGGCGAAGTAGCTCATAGTCGAGTAAGGGAACTTGTTGCTTGAACTGCTCAAGACTCGTTCCCGCACGCAAACCAAAATGGCGCCCCACCTCTGTGCGGGCATAGCGTTTAAGTAAGTTCTTGCGAAGCGACTCCTGCACTCGTGCAACATTCTTCGAGCTTCGTGTGAGTTTTCGGAGGGCACGACCCCCACGCAAGTCGATGCTTGCATGGACAAGTAAACGCACCGAAGCGTCTCTCGCTTTTACTAATGCTCTTCGGAGTAACTGTTTCACGGCCCTGCTGTTGACAGTTGTTGTTGTTTCACCCGTCGCCGCGTACTGCGACGACCTACCCTAGGCTGTATTTCCTCGTCCTATTCGAAGCTTCTCAATCTTACTTGCAAGCGCTTGTGGTCTGAATGGCTTCTGAATAAAGCCACCGAATTTGCCCCCTGAGAACGAGCCTTCGAATTCACTCTCGCTATACCCGCTCATCATAATTACTCGTGCTTGACCCGTAATCTCTTCAATTTGTCGAAAGACTTCGACTCCATTCATGTCGGGCATACTCATATCGAGTACCACGAATTCAATTCGAGAGGATTCAGCTCTATAGGCTTCGATCGCTTCATTGCCGTTCTTTGCTTCCAGAACTTCGAATCCCAATTGATCAAGCGAAGCACTCACCACCGAGCGCACTGTTTCCTCATCATCAACAACAAGCACAACGCCATTCTCCACCCCTGGACGACGCTGTATTGGCTCTGCTGCTGCACTTGGTTCGAGAATGGATTGATCTTCAGAACAGGGAAACACCACGGTGATAATTGTCCCCTCACCCGGTTTTGAATGAACCTTGAGTGTACCTTTATGACTTCTGACAATACCGAGCACTGCGGCAAGCCCGAGTCCTCGTCCGGTAAATTTTGTGGTAAAGAAAGGATCGAATATGCGTGAGACCGTCTCAGGATCCATGCCGCAACCTGTATCAGCCACTCGAAGGTACGTGTA
Organism: uncultured Bdellovibrionales bacterium; assembly: GCA_964351345.1. GTDB lineage: Bacteria > Bdellovibrionota_C > UBA2361 > SZUA-149 > SZUA-149 > SZUA-149. The sequence goes on from CAYGNZ010000005.1 coordinate 7,649, forward strand.
CACGCCCTCGGGAGTATCTTCACAAAGAAAGGTGTCCATCAGGTATTCTTTGTCGACGGCGACTAAACCAGTATTGAGCGTGATCGTACCGAGATTATCGCCAATTGCTTCGGAGGCGTTGGTGATAAGATTCATAATGACTTGGCTGATTTGTGCGACGTCACCTTCGATGGTTGGTAAGTCACTTGCGAAATTACAGCGAAGCGTATGCTTCTTCGATTTCGCAGCCTCCAATAGATCGACCATTTCTTCTACCGTGGCAGAGAGGTTAATGGTCTCATTAAAAAACTTCCCCTGTCCCGAATAGGCTAAGAGTTGATTCGTAAGTTCCGCCGCGTGCTGCGAAATTCTTTCAATCCGACCGATACTCACCTTCGCAGGAGAGGAGTTCTCGACCTGCTCAAGCGCGATGGACGCATTCCCCATAATACCCATGAGAAGATTATTGAAATCGTGCGCGATGCCACCTGCAAGAACACCAAGACTTTCAAGTTTCTGTGCATGACGCACTTGTGCCTCTAAGCACGAGAGAGATTCCTGCGCGCGCTTATACTGCACCGCACTCGCAAATGTTGAACCGACCATTTGAAGAAGCGTGCGCGACTGTTCGTCGAACTGCTTTCGACGATTGCGAACGGCAAATCCGACGAGGCCAATCGTAATGCCACTATGCACCATTGGCACCATAATAGCCGAGCGAACACCTTGTGCTTTGCAAAAACGAAGTACCGCGGGAGCGGAGTCGGGTATGTCATCCAACTCTTCGATGTAGACGGTTTCCCGATTGAGAATTTTCTCCATTGCCCATTGGTACTTGCTTACTTCAATATCTTTGACGCGAAATTCGGGTTGAGCGTCATCAGCAAGCCAACAGTGAGTAATATCAAGTCGCGTGTCTTTGTCTTTAAAAAGGAAAATATAGCTTAAATCAACATTCGCAAATTGCGCTATCTGCTCCAGGGCATTTTGCATCTCGCGGTCCACCTCAGACGGAGCCTGGCTAATGAAATTCCGAGAAATCCCGCTCAACAGTTGTTCAAACTCCATTCTTCGCGTAAGCGCATCACGAATTTTTGTGTGAGAAACTTCTGTGCTAATCCACCTCGATACCATCCGCACCAAGAGCATCTCTGCTTGAGAGTACTTACTGGTTCTCGGTTCCAGACTCCAAAAACTCAGCACTCCTGAATTGGCCTCACCAATTGACATGGGGTACGCAATCGCTGAGCCTTTTGAAAGGAACTCCGGCTCAAAGGAAAAAGGAATTCGTTCGTAGTAGAGCAATTCGTTTGGCGCAAGCTGGGAAAACAAACTATCAACTGCCTCGAAATCGGTTCCCGGCTGGAGGAGAAATTGCTCTGCGGCATTTTGAGTAAGACGCTCACAGGCGATTATTCGACTTTTTCCCTCTTCCCACTTTGTCAGCACTCCGTATCCCGCGTCGAGAAATCGAGAACAAAGTGTTATCAGGCGCGATAGTTTCCGATCGATCCCGAGTGCGCTGTCGGAGGTAATTTGAGAGAATTCCGCCACCGCCTGCACAAAAGTATGATCGGTCAGACTGAATCGAGTCGTCTCTGGTGACTCAACGGGAAGGACGCGTGTTTGACTGATACTCTGATGGAGGGGTGACTTGGTTCGAGGAATTTCTAGTTCACGGGGAGCTGAGTAGCTTGAGCTGTACTGCGATACAGAGAGGTCAAGCCCGTCAGATTCAATACTATCATCTGGACTTGAATCTTCGTCAGAATGCATAAAACCTCCCTGCTACCTTTCTAAACGCGTGTAGTATTGTAATGCATCGATCCTGATGCATATTGCTAGATAAATCTGCGGTTTAAGCAAAACATCGCCTTTTTAGCGGGAAACACGAAATTTCCCCCTTTTTTTTCGTGCAGACTCTAGCGATAGGAACAATTATATATGAGCACTTATGGCTAACGAAGGTAGTTTCGAAGAAAAGGAAGTTTTTTGTATACGTTTTGACAACGAATTCTCATAACCGACCGCTTATTAAATGAAAGTTAGTGATCGAATCAGCATTCTAGGCTCCGAAGTGATTGCTCAAGATGAGAGCAGATATTTAAGCTTCCCTGATGTTGTGCTTACCCGAGCCGGCTCACTGCTCGCAATGTATCGTGATGCGGATATTCACTATCCCGCAGATACGCCAAGCACTGAGTTAGTTGTAATCGAAAGCGAGGACCAAGGAAGAACTTGGGGCAACGCTCGAATTTTTTCAGCGTACCCGGCGAACCGACCGCAGAGCGAATTTGCCTGGCATTGCCCACGACTGATGCAAATGTCAGATGGTAGAATTGCTTTTCTTTGCGACATTACCCAGCCACCAAAATTCCTTCCTGAAATTTATATCTCCCTTAGCGAGGACAATGGCAAAAGTTGGTCGACTCCTGTGGATACGGGAGCGAGAGGTATTATGCCAGATAGGCTCATTGAGTTGAGCGAGACGGAGTGGGTCTTTGCTTACCACTGGAAAGATTACGATGTGGGAATGCTGGGCGAGTTTTTGTTTGCCACTGAGGATGCAGGAAAGACTTGGGGACTGCGCTCAAAGGTCGGCTCGGATCCGCGCTACAGCCTTTGTGAGGCCAGCCTAATTCAGCTCCCCGATACGCGCCTGGTCTCCTACATGCGGGAGAACTCCTTCCTACATCTTCCTACGTTTGTCTCTATCTCTGAAGACCGTGGGCATACGTGGAGTGAGGCTAAGGTGCATCCCAGCTCCGGGCATCGACCCAGTGCGGGAGTACTAGAAGACGGCTCAGTGCTCCTGACCTACCGCAATGTGGCTGGTCAACCCGGATTAAGCGCCTGGATTGGTTCAGCCGACGAAAGCTTTTTCTCTGTCTCCAAAAAAGATCTCTCCGGTTCAGGCGAGAAGACCACACCTGAAGGTATACTCCTCTGTGCTGAGGGGAATCGATGGGAAGGGGTCGAGTACACCTTCCCACCGATCATGGACTGGGAGGATACGCTGGAGCTTTCGGTGCGACTACAACGAATAGACGGAGACGTTGGCTCTTGTGTCCTGAGAGCCGGAGCGTTCCTCTATGTTGATAGCTCTGAAATTAGACTCACTCAGCGTTGCTCCAAGCAGGTCGACGATGAGTTCGTGGTTGAAGAAACGATTCTTGCTACCCACACGCTTAATACCTCTGTGTTTCATCACTATGTGCTTCGACTCGAACAAAAGACACTGCGGGTTCTCGTGGACGGTAATGAAGTAATTCGCTCGGCCATTGTCGAACAGCCCTACTTCCGAGACCGCAAAGTTTCCTTCGGACAACTGAACCAGGATCCACCGAACAAGGTTGCCTTTTTGAAGCACCAGGGCAAACTTCTGTTTACTGCTCTCAGCTATTCACTGCGCCGAAAAGACGGAGAGATTTTCGAATACTCTTGGGACAGCTCTGACGGCAGCTACCCCGACCAGTATCAAAGAGAGAATTGTTTTCAAATAGATCAGGAAACTTGCGGCGACTGGGAAGAAGCAGGTTATTCAGGCTGGATTCATATCGATAGCAAAACGAAGTTCTGTATTGACTACCGGCGAGGGGAATCAAGGAACCCTTACATCGTGGGCCATCGACTCGAATTAAAAGAATCCTGACTCTGCGTGCTTGCCCCTTTGAGGGCTGATGGCGTTCCTAGTGCTTCAAGTAGGGAAAGAAAAGTCCTGACAGATTGCTCAGTGCTACAGAACGAAAAGTCTCGGCTCCTCACTTGCACAGCCACCTCATCTCGCCGCGTGAGGACTGAGCGAATTTTTTCTACCCATGGCTCGATATCGTCAATTTCGTCTACCCGATACTCATCCAGGACAAGATTATCATATCGAGGTCCACCTCGATTCGAGGCAAGAACGGGCACGCCATTGATTTGAGCCTCTACGACACAGCGACCGAAGGACTCATTGATTCGTGAAGGGGCGAGAAATAGCAGCGCTTCTCGATATATTTCCTTACTTGGAACAGGGCCAACAAGCTCCACGTTCTGGGGAATCGTGTAGGAAGGCATCCATCCTGTAGAACCAAATATTTTAAACTCGTACTCGGGCAAGGCTTTGGCGATGTTGAGAAAAATGTCTGCGCCTTTGTGATAGGCGAATTGATTCATCACGATATACTTCGGTGTATTCGTCTCTGCCCGCACCTCCTCTACATCAATAAAGGGGAATACGATTTCACTGTGCAGACCGTATTGCTCTAACAACATTCGTTGAGTAAAAAACGAATTTGCGATCAGGAGATCGGGTATCTCTAATTCATCTCTCCCCATTCGATACGCACAACTTCCGCATTGCTGGCGACAATGAGATACCGCAAGTGAATCGATGGCGACTTTACAGAAGCCTTCAAGTGAGCGGACGAATTGTACACTTTTTTTCCCGTGCTCTCGAGCGCCGCGTATTGCTGTTTTTGCCCAATTCAGCTGCGTAATGATTACGTCGTGCGTGGCAAACATCTCGTTAGAATCATGTTCGTTGTAATTGCTCGTGCACAGATAGGAAGTTGAGTAGCGAGGATTAGAGTCAAGAGCGCGGATCAGAGTATCAATACTTCGTTCGGCTCCGCCGAGAAGTGGATAGAGATTCTCCATGCAAAAAAGTAGTTTCACCATACGCCGCTTGTTCCTTGCCTGACATCGGGTTCCTGTGGCGGATATCTCCGTTCGGGAACCAACAAGTGAGCAATCCATGCCTACCGCGGTGTGAAATGAACACGCCGAGTAAAACCCACCTATTCATTGGGTTTATCGACACGTGAACTCCTCTAACTTTAGGAGATTTTTAAGTAGTTTGATTTGGGACGCTTTTTAGAGCCGAGCAGAGCAGGGCAGCCTACGGTACAATAGCTAGATCACACTGCCGTTTATTTTGACTTGGCCAAACTCCTGGGACTTGGAGTAATGGCGTACGATCTCTCGGACGCAAAAGACTTGCACGAGATGTTCAATGAGCGTCGCTAACTCTGATTCCAAATCCGGCGCAAGCTGTCCTTCTCGTTCGATGTGCCTCAATGCGTCAAAGACCTGCTCAAAAATTTCGGGTAAATCATCGAGACCTTCTAAAACACCACTCTCCCACTTCGCCATCTCAGAAGAGGTAATTGCAGGGACACTCAAGAACGTTCGGGCGAACTCTGGTTTACGATTCATTATGCGAATCATGTCTTGCGCTCTAGATTGTTCGTGACGAAGAAATTCAAGCAATTCCCAGTCTCGCGTGTACAACGTTGCACCCTCATTGAATCCATACACGTTGAATTCTTTTTCAACTAATTCGTTCGCAAACCAGAAATCTCTTCCCCAGTCTCCGGTAAATCGAGAGTCGAAGGCAAACTCATTTTCAAGGAATACTTCTCGACGCATACTAAAGTTCATCAGTCGAACTTGCTCCACGCCAATCGCCCCCGAATGAATTTGAGCTGCCTCTCCAAAGAGTAGTTCGCTGCGAAATAGTATCCCGCTCAGTGAACAGTTAAGACTGGGATGGAGTTCCAGCCCGCCCATAACAAAGCTCGAGCGCTCGCTCTCTTGGTGCGAAGAAAGATGGGCTCTTACACTTTCTACGGTGAGCTCTGTATCAGGATGCGCGATCAGCACTATTTCCCCTCGAGCCCGCAAAAGAGCTTCGTTACACCGCTCCGCAAAATTCGCTGAGGCTAAGTGCCCCAGATAGCTACCCTGAGATGTTCGAATGATATCGTGAGAAATCGCGCGATACTCCGCGCAGGAATCTCCTGCAACTACGACTACATCAATAGAGAACTCCTTTTGCAGCTCGGGCACCAGCCTCTCCTGCACGTGCTTCAATGATTCAAGTGAAGGGGAAATGAGCAACACGCTACAGCTTGTTTCGGAGGCCAAACGAGGAGAAGCAAGTTTTTCGTCTACTGCGGGCTCAACTGCAAAAAGGGGCTTGCGAGGCATTGCGGGTGGACCGGCGACCGCAAGCTTGTCGGGATCAAAAGGAGCAAAGAACCTCCTTCCATGCACAATTGCGATACGCTTCGGTTCATTCAAATCAGCAACCAGGTGCGTAAAGAGTGTACCTTCCGCATTGGGATCGCGCTCATCAAGACGCACCGAATATTGTTTACGAAAGGCATACGCCTGGATGGTGAGTGTTACGGTCTCCATCGCAGCGAGCTGTTCAAAGGTCAACTGTTCCGGAAGCACTTGGGTTTTCCAAAGCAAACCTAAGTCATCACGAATAGTATACTCACTTAAGGCTATTCGAGCCTCGGTATCAGTTTGCAAGGCTTCGTAAAGACTTTTTGACCAATCTGGACACGCGATACAGCCTTGTGACATTCGCGCAATTACCTCAGCTCTTGCTTCAGCTATCATTTCATTGAGCGCAGCGCCGGAGCTATGTCCGGGGCGATGGAAGTAACGAACTCTTGGATCGCTGCTAAACTCCGCCACAGCCTCTCGTAGAGAACCATTGGCACTTACATCACAAACAAGAACTTCTTGCGCAAACTCTCCTCTCCGTAAAATGCTATGTAC
>CAYGNZ010000005.1:14282-23688 GCA_964351345.1 uncultured Bdellovibrionales bacterium
GTGGGGTTACTTTCGAGTAGATGTAGTAATCGAAACGTCGGAATCCCAAGCATTGCGGCTTCAACCGTCACGGTCGAGGAGACTGAAACGACAACATTGACTGTTTTGAGAACATCATAGATTGCGCCGTCACTAGTGACTTCGACTCTATCGCCAAATATTTTCGGAAATTGTTGAAAAACTTCCTGCTCTACTTGAACAGGGTGAGGTCGAAAGAGTATTCGAGTATCAGGGCGAGAGAGGAATTGACGTATGATCCGTTCATACATTGCGACTTCTTCATCAAAGGTCATGTTTTGGTGCTTGGCCCAGACTTGACCAATGAGGAGAACGGTATACGGCGGCTCCTGACTCGCTTCGGACTGCCAAGTGAGTAGTGCGTCAGATCTTGGATCACCGACCGTGACAATTTCACCCGAGACTGCTCGGTCATTAAGATTGTCCCGAATGGAATCATTCCAAGTCATCATTAAATCACAGCTCCCCTCAAAGACGAGATGGGGGGCCCGTAAACCTGGCTCTTTCGTCGGAGCAATAGGCCCCGTAATGCCATCCTGAATTCTCGCGGTAGGAATTCCCCGCCGTTCAGCTTCGCGAACAATGAGCTGCTCTACCATTTCGACATCATGTCCCAGCAGTATCGCTGAAGGAGCAATCTCTTCGAACAAGGCATGCACTTCGACCGCCGCCTCCCATGCGAATGCTGGTCGTAGCTCAAGTGCATCGTAAAATCGTCCATCACAATGCTGACCGGGAAGTTCCGCGAACTCGAATTCATACTGTGCAAGCGCATCACTTGCCGATTGGTTGTAGTAGCGATCCAGAGAAAGGAAACGTGAATCTATTTGATGTGTGTCACGCAACTCGCGCGCAACAGGAATAATCACCGCACACTGATTTGCGTTGTTGCATACGTGCAGGATCCACTCACGGGGAGACTTGTTCATCTACTCGCGGGCCTACAGCCCTAGTTTAATAGATTAATAGTGAGATTATAACTGACTTTTCGAAAAAGCTGCTCTGACGGTATGCAGTTCTGACTCGACAGAACTCGCAGTACTCGGAGCATGATAGCCGTTTTTCTTTTGAGGAGAAAAACTTTCTTTGGATTTGTCGAATTCTTCGGAACTTTCACGACGGGAAAGCGCTCCACTGTTACGGTAGAGGGCAGAGAGCCTTTCGATTGCCGTCAAAGCACCCTTATTTCCGTTGACGTGTCCGAGCCAAACCTCTGGAATCCAACTTCCAGAATACTCGGCATACGCACGGAAGAATGCCTGGAAATCAATCTCACCTTGTCCGATTTGAATCCCTTCGCCCTCGCATGAACGAGCGTCCGAAACATGAACGTGCTTCACGTATGGCTTGAGTTTCTCGATGTACTTAATGAAATCCATCCCCTCGCCCTCACAAGCCATGTAGGCATGCGAGAGATCAAGGCAGATTGATTGTTTTGTCTGCTCACAAAAATCGATCAACTCTTCCGCTTGGATAAAATATCTCCCCTTCCATTGTCCACCAAAATAGAATGGGTTCGGCGGCATGTTCTGCGCAAGGAGATGGGTATTCTTCAGGTTAAGACTTTCGATTCCCTCAACCAATAAATCTGGATTAAGGGGAGTTTTCGCAATACTCTTCTTGAGCATCATTGCACCGCAATTAAATACAATCATCGGTTTGGCAGAAAAGAAAAAGTGCGAGATTTCAGCCGTAATGTCGATCACTCGTTGCAGAGTCTCCAGTGATCGTACTCGAATTTCTTTCGAAGGAGAGAGTAAGTCAAACAGCTCTTCGCCAATATACTCACAACAGTGAACTCGCAGCGTCATGTTTTTCAGAGAGTTCCTATTTGCACGGAATCTTTCAGTGGGAACGGCAAGCTGCGTGTCTTGATACGTGAGATGAAACTCTAGCACTTCCGGCTCATAGTGAAGTACTTCTTCGAAATCATGGTAGCGAACGACAAAGCCCCACTTCCCCCACGGTATGTACGGTAGCGTACCTCGTATCTGAGAAGTCGGCTCAATGTCACTAGGCAGAAAGAGATCGTCAACCTTAAGATCTCGTTCAATCACTCGGCCCACGAGTTTGCTCATTGCCTGGACCCCGAGTCCAGATCCTGGACTTTTCACCGCGAGCATCTCCTCCGTTATCACTTCCCCTTTTGAAATAGGGACAGCCGCAGCGAGCGATTTACGAAAAACAAGCTGATTGAGCATTTCCGCAGGCAGCATTTGCTCTTTTCGGTCCGCCAGTGCGGCCTCAACATCTCGGATACCGCGTACCAGATCGCATAGTTCTTCGGGCAAGAGAGAGAGCTTATGGTCAGGGCCACGCATCGTGCGGTCAAGCGTGATGTGTTTTTCAATAATACAAGCCCCGAGTGTTCTCGCAGAAATTGACAAGGCGGTTCCCAAATCATGCCCCGAGTAACCGACCGGACAATCATAGCGACTCTTCAACTTTTCTATTCTTCGCATTCGCGCATCGCGGGGATCAACGGGATAGGAGGATACGCAATGCAGAAGTGCAAAGTCGGTCGCTCTTTTCTCGAGAAAACTCACGGTATGATCAATTTCAGCATCTTCGCTCATGCCCGTAGAGAGAATCATGGGCTTCCCAAAACTGGCGATTTCGCGAAGCAGTGGCATGTTTGTGAGATCGGCGGAACTAATTTTGAATGCTTCAACACCGAGGCCGTTGACAAAGTTTGCACTCGTACTGTCAAAAGGCGTGCAAAGAAAAAGCATCTCGCGTGCATCACAATATTTTTTTAATTCAACAAACTCATCATCGGTAAGCTCAAATTCTTTTAGAAGTGGGATGAGATACTGGAAACCTTGCTCGAATTCGTCGAGCTTATTAAGGACTTTCTCTTGATAGATGCTGCTCAGCTCTCGTTTTTGAAATTTGACGGCGTCAACCCCCGCATCAACGGCAGCATCGATTAAGGCCTTCGCGCGTTGCACAGAGCCATTATGATTAATCCCTATCTCAGCGATAATGAACGCGGGAGCGGACTCCGCGATTCGACGCGGACCGATTTGAAAAGATGTCCTCGGGTTGGATCGACTCAATGTAGCTACGCAACCTTCCTTAGTTTACCCCGCCCTGCTTTTGCAGTTTTACTGGGGCGTTCTCCAAGCACACACTTCCTTTGCTTGGGTATCAACAAATATGAGCACTAAGCAGATAAGAATCTTGCCATGTATTCACAAGCTCCCGGTTGAAGCCGAGAGCATTTCAGAGAAAAAGCACCTGATTCTTGCGCCAATGCCTATGAAACCAAGTAGTCGAGATTACTCAATCACTAGGCTATTAAGCACAATGCTACAAATAAATCGGGTTTTCTACCTTTTCCTCATTTATAGATGATTGCATCGACTAGAGGTCGCATATTCTTGATGTGTTTTGTGTATTATTTCGCTCTCCGCGAATATAGGGCTAGCTGAGGAAGAATTTTCTCAGAAAATCAGCTTCAAATCTGGACGATTTCGACACCTAGGAAGAGGAACTCGATGGCTTCTCAAAGCGCTGTTTATCGACTTCGAAGGAAATATAGGGACCTTGCTTGATCTCAATTAGCTCTGACTCTTCGATAAAGCGAAATCCATGCCCGCCTGCCGCAAGCAAAATCACATCACCCCCCTCTAAACGTACGGAACTAACGTATTGTTTTTGGGCAGAGTACAGGTCCACTTCCACACATCCTCGCTTCACAAAAATCGTCTCCAGTGTGTATTGCACCTCACGAACGACGAGATTGTGAACGTGTGGCTCAATTTCATATCCCGCGGGACGCTTCATGTAACCAAGCTGCTGAGAAAACTCATCTGGAGTGAAAAACTCGATACCATCTTTCTCGAACTTCGAGGACAGTATGATGGCGAGCACCGCACCGGATGCATCTTTTACCTCCCGAACCAAACCCTCGCTCATTTATCCTCCACTTTTCTAGCAACCATCATTACATTCCAAGTATCTTCGGTAGGCTCAGACTCTAGATCTGGAAACACGCCGAATCGCTCAACCCGTAAGCCGACTTGAGAGCAGTACAGCTCAAGTTCTTTCAGAAAGAAATAGCGCATCACATGAGTTTCAGAGCTACGTGTTGCAGGCTTCGATGGACTGAGCTCAATAAGATCATAGTGTGTTGAAACCGTGTGTGCGCACACATCAAGGGTCGGTGTGACCACTCGACAAAAGGTACTTCCGTCTACTTCAAAAAATCGCACTCGAGTCTCGGGGGCTTGGCAAAGTACGGCAGGGCCAAACCAAAAATCCATCACAAACAATCCTTCCGGTTTGAGATGTCGGGCTATTCGTTGAAACGCTTGAAGAATTTCTTCGTTGCGCTGATGGTAACAGAACACCGCAAACATCGAGATACATACGTCGAATTCATCGGCGCATTCAAAATCAGCCGTACTCGCGTGCACAAACTCAACTGCGACCTCCTCTTTCTCAACCTTCTCTCGTGCGCGGCTCAACATGAACTCTGAGGGATCAACGCCGACAACACGGTAACCCATTTTCGCCAAGGGTACTGCATGTCCGCCCGTCCCGCAGCCGATATCAAGAATTTTTAGGGATTCATTGCTTGAGCCTGCAGAATACGTTTCCACAATAGAGTCGATAAGTTCGCACTCTTTTTGGTAATCCTTTGAGGCATAGAGCTCGTCGTAGAGAGAGGAATAGAGGTTGCCAAAGTTTTTCCTCATACGCTAAGTCCCCAAGAAGTTAAATGTCTCATCAGACCTCAGGGTTACTCGGATTCAACCTGCGCGAGAGCACAATCGTGTGTCCAGATTACCAAACCATCAATCATCGTATTCACCCCCTTGCTAAATGCCTCGACGGCGCCAGCAGCGCTGTAGGTCTCAGAATCGATTGACTGCGCAACGCGGTTTTGACACAAAATTTCATGCTTTTTTAAATCGATAAGCTCGACAAGGAATTCAATTTTCACCTCTCCCGGACTAGAGGAAATGTCATGCCGAAACTCAGCTAACTCGACATTAAGTTGCACATCACCGATTGTAGAACTCCCCAAACGCGAAACAGATTCAAACAAACCTGCACGTTCAAAACGCTCTTGTAGCAGCGCTGCGATGCGCTGATTCGGCGGCTCAACCCATCTCGCAAACTGATAGTAACCTCGCGTCGCATTATTTTCGCTGAAAACTATTTTTTGACTTGAGATAAAACTATTCGCCCGAACATCGCGAATTAACAAACGCAGCCCCAGAGGCTGTCGGGAATCTGCCATATTTTCTGAGAATCGCTCATCGATGACATAACGCGTAACCTCACCTCCACTTTTCGGCAACAAGAGCGGACCGCACGCAGTGAAGACAAATACGGAAATGATACCGCCTAATGCAAAAACTCTCATTGTGTCCTAATTCCTCTTTCCCCGGGACCGAGTGTTGACTCGGCAGGTCCCGCAATAATTGCCTTCGGATTTTCAAAACTCTCTGCGGTTCGAGAGATACTATCGGCTGCCGCGGCGATACTCTGTGAGGTATTGGTAATCTCTTGAGAGAGCACTTGAGAGACCGCGTTTACTGAAGAGCTAATGATTTCAGCCTGCTCATGGAGCCCCTTCACCGTATCGTTCAGTGACCGAAGTGTCGTTGTCGCTTCAGTGCTCATCGAATCTAATGAACCATTCGCTCCGTCAGCAAATTTTCGCAGCGACTTGCTCGCGGCACTGATGTCGCTTGTGGTCTGACTCATCTTATCGATCATCTCTTCTATCTCCTCCTGCTTGTTGGCAAAGGCCGCGGTAAGCTTCTCAACATTTTGAAGACTACGCTCAAGGGAGGAAATGTTCTCTGTTGAGAACACCGCATTTGCACGAGAAACCATACCATTGACTTGGGAAAGCACCGCGGGAATCGAATCGGCCAATTTATCAAGCTCCGACTCACCTTCAGGAATGACAGGATAGATTTCATCCTCGGGAATCTCTACACGGAGGTTTGATTGGTCACTACTTCCAATCAGATCAATAAAGGCGAGACCCGTGAGCAAATTCCTTTTCAAAATAGCAGCGGTATCCATTTTCACAGGAATATCGTTCCCTAGCCGAAGAATTACTTTCACTTCTTCCACGCTCTCCGGTGAAATATGATACGCGGTGACGGTTCCGACCTTAATGCCTTTCATCGTTACGGCACTATCGACTTGTAGACCAGCAAGGGAGTGATTTCGGAAATAAACAGTAAAGAACCGAGTATTTCTTTGGCCGCCAATTTCTGTAAGCCAAAATAACAGCGCGACAAAAATTATCGTAGCGATTACGACAAAGAGTCCGACAAGAGTGTATTTTGCTGAGGATTCCATTTTATCTTGCCGTTCGAGATGAGAAATATTCCTCAATCCAAGGATGCGTTACTTTAGTCACTTCTGCAACCGAGCCTTGCGCAAGGACCTTGCCGGAATCAAGCACAATTACCTGATCCGCAATACCATAAATTGAATCAAGGTCGTGCGTCACCATTAAGATAGTCAGCCCGAGCGCATCACTGAGTGTGCGAATAAGACGGTCAAATGCTCGCGCCCCGATCGGATCCAGGCCGGAGGTGGGTTCATCAAGGAACAGTAGTTCTGGTTCTAATGCGAGAGCACGAGCGAGCGCTACTCGCTTTTTCATCCCGCCGGAGAGTTCGCTCGGCATTTTCTGACTCACTTCTGGTTTCAAACCAACCAGCCCGAGGCGGAGTTGCACAATAGATTCAATGCGTTCAACAGAAAAATCCGTTTGCTCTGTAAGCGGCACCGCAATATTTTCCCCTACCGTGAGAGCGGAAAAAAGTGCTCCGTTTTGAAACAAGACTCCAAAGCGCAGACGGAGTTCGCGTAGCTGGCGTTCATCAGTAGCACAGACTTCTTGTCCAAAAAGAGAAACTGTCCCTGCCTTCGGCTTCAGTAGTCCAATAATTTCGCGCAGCAGTACAGACTTACCAGTCCCGCTTGCTCCGATGAGGGCCACCACGGTTCCTGCCTCAATCTGAAAACTCACATCTTTGTGTACAACCTGAGTACCAAAGCTGGTGGCAATATTGCGTACTTCAATAACTGTATTCATCTAACGCACAGAAGAATTAATTTCGTTCGTCGTTCTAAATCCCGAGCTCACTATACATTACCGCAAATGCAGCATTGAGCAGAATCACAACCACAATACTTCGCACGACTGTGCCCGTCGTATTCTCACCAACGCTTTTTGCATTGTTTTCCACTCCGAGACCCATTCTGCAGCCGATCGTGCCGATAAAAAATGCGAAAAACGGGGCCTTTGCTAGACCAGCGAACACATGGGTCAACGTAAGGGCGAATTGCAATCGATCAATAAATGTTGCACCCGTCACACCAAGCCGAATATCTGCAATGAGCAAGCCTCCAAGAATTCCAGCGATATCCCCAAAAAACACAAGGATGGGCATCACGATAATCAATGCAAGAATGCGTGGCATCACCAACACACGAATCGGCGAGAGGCCTAGGGTAGCAATTGCATCAACCTCTTCATTGAGCTTCATCGCACCAATCTGCGCAGTAAACGCAGAACCAGAACGTCCAGCAGCGATGATGGCGACAAGAATAGGTGAGAGTTCTCGCACGACAGCGAGCGCAACACCGTCGACGACAAAAATGTTGGCACCATAATACTCGAGTTGTACGCCAGACAGATAAGCAATAACGATACCGATGAGAAAATTAACGAGGCATACGATAGGTACAGCATTAAGCCCACATTCCTCGATTTGCACCGAAAGCTCTTTGAGGCGCAGCGAACGAGGGTGACAAAGGGCGCGAAGAAGTTCGACAAAGGTAAGTCCAATAAAAGAGAGAATAGACTGGCCAGCTCGAAAGGCATCAACAGAACCAATACCAAGTTGAGTGAGAAATCCCTGATTCTTACTCCGCTTTATTGGAGAAGGCTTGGCAACGCTTTGCAATGCGAGTTGATATATTGATGCATGCGAGTCGCTAAATTCACGCAACTCTATTTCTTGAACCGATGTACCGCGCCCTAAGACCTCAAGCAGTAGCATTGCTCCAGCCGTATCGATCTTCCCTAAGCGTCCGCCATTAGCAACCACACTCCCAGTAGGAGGGAACGCGGACTCTCGTGGCAGCTCTTGAGAAATTGTCGAAATATTCTCCAGAGTCCAGTCACCCAAGAGACAAAATTCCAGGCCAGATCCTGAAGTTCTTATTTCGGTCCAGCGATTCTTATTCATCACGTAGGCGTCGGTGCCAAAGCATTAGAAGTCAATAAAGAATTGCGTACCGTCGTCAGATCAGTTCTGCATCGGTACACCTTCTTACCCCAAGAAATCTCGCTTGCACAGAAAGAAAACTAAACTCCTAGGAAGGCGCGATTGTGTGCATCGCAAACTAGGCGACGTCTTGTTGAGGTAGTAGGCCCAGAACTTCTGCCACCTTATCGGCAAGCACCTCTGGCCCAAACGGCTTGGGAAGAAAGGGCAAATTCATTTGCGCGATACTGGCAGGCATTGCCGAGTCTTGAGTGCATCCAGACATTAACAAAATCTTTTGCATCGCGTTTTCACGTAGCACTTTCTCGGTAAGCTCAACGCCATTGACATGCGGCATAGAAATATCACTAAGAATAAGATCGATCGCGTTGCCATGCTTCGCGTAACACTCAAGCGCCTCTCCGCCATGGACTGCCTCGATAATAGTATAGCCACCTTCTAGTAACACTTCCCGCACGAGGGTTCGCACATGTTCTTCATCCTCAACCAAAAGAATGGTGCCTTTTCCTTGGATGCTCGCAGTCGTTTCCGTTGAGCGCTGGGGGACGCTGCTTTTCATGGTCGCGGGAAAGAATATCGTGAATTTAGTGCCCACACCCGGCTCCGAGCTTACGGCAATATCACCACCGGCTTGTTTAACTATTCCGTAAATCGTGGAGAGCCCAAGTCCCGTTCCGCCTTTCTTCGTCGTGAAGAAAGGTTCAAATAGATGAGACTTAACCTTCTCAGACATTCCACTCCCTGTGTCACTAACGGTAAGCACAACGTACTCACCGGGATCTACTCGCGCACCAATGCAGTAGTCCTCAGCCGCGACAAATTGGGTGTTTGTCCATAGTCGTAAGGTTCCACCGTCGCTCATCGCGTCTCGGGCATTGATCGCTAAATTCATAATCACTTGTTGAATCTGGCCAGGATCAATCTTTATCGACGGAAGCGAGGGCGCGAGGTTGGTTCGCAACTCTATGTTGTCTCCAAGCAATCCTTTGAGGATACCGATAGTGTGTTCCAGTGTATCATTGAGACTGAGCACTTTTGGTTGGACGACTTGTTTTCGACTCACGGTGAGTAATTGCTGTGTCAGCGTACATGCCGCCTCTGTTGCTTCCTTGATT